>NZ_JBEXNM010000003.1:0-276754 GCF_040611095.1 Streptomyces sp. NPDC003077
CACCCCCACCCCGGGCCCCGCCGCCCTTCTACTCCTCCAAAAAAAACCCACCACATTTCGCCTTACATTTTAATTTTGTTTTTACCTTCCTGGCGGGGCCCGCCCCCCCCCCCCCACCACTTGGCCACCCGGCCACTTCCCCCTGGGAGAAGACATGAGACCCGTCTCCGTCCGGCGCTCGTTGCGCCTCGGAGCATGTGTCACCGCGGCGGCCGGCCTGCTCACGGCCGGTTTCGTCGCACCCGCGTCCGCGGCCACGTCGCAGACCGACCAGTTGTGGGTCGCCGCGCCGTCGGAGCTGGCGCTGCCGCTCGGTACGGACGGCGGCGAGCCGCGGAGCCGCACGCTCGCGGTCGGCCTGTACCACGACAACGGCAACTTCACGGTGACCGACGGCAAGGTCACCGTGGACATCTCCGGCGTCGCCGACATCGCCAAGGTGACCTGGCCGCGGAACTGCGCCCCGACCGGCACGACCGCGGTGTGCGACGTACCCGGGATCCCGCTGGGCGGCGGCGACCTCGGGGAGCAGGTCCCCCTGACGGTGCGCGCGGCCGACGGCGCCGCGTCCGGGGCCCAGGGCAGGATCACCTACGAGGCGACGGCCGTCGGCGGCCCCGACGGCACGCTCACCGCGCCCCGCGACAGCTTCTCCACCACGCTCACGGTCGGTTCCGGACCCGACCTGGCGATCGCCGACATCCCGCGGATCGAGCACGCCACCCCCGGCGACACCAGGACGATCCCCTTCAAGCTGACCAACAACGGCAACGAGAGCGCGCACGGCTTCACGGTGAAGCTGATGTCCACCTACGGCCTGCGGAAGCTGACCGAGTACGACGCGTGCACGTCCACGCCGCGTGACGGTGGCGACGTGTCGCCGATCTCGCACACCACCTGTTCCTTCGACCGGGAGCTGGCGCCGGGTGAGTCCTTCGAACTGCCCGCGCCCCTGCGGGTGGAACTCGCCCGGCACGCGCTGAACGAGCGGCTCGACATCAGCGTCGAGCCGGGCGCGGGCGCCCAGGACCTCAAGTCCGAGGACAACTACAGGTCGGTGCTGATCGACGCGGACAACACCGCGGACTTCTCCGTGACCGGCGCCCCGGTCTCCGGCGCGGCGGGCGAGACGGTCACGGCCCGGGTCACGTTCGCGAACAACGGCCCGGGGTGGGTGGGCAACCTCGGCTCCGGCGACGCGGTCGCCACCCTCAGCCTGATCGTTCCCAAGGGCACCACGGTCACCGGCGTCCCGGAGGGCTGCGAGCCGCGCACCCTCTCCGGCGGATTCCTGTCGCGGCCGACGGGCGCCCCGCGCTACGACTGCGACCTGCCGTACTGGGTGCTGGAGAACACGAAGCGTTCTTACGACTTCTCGTTGCGCGTCGACACCGTGGTGCCCGGCGCGACCGGTTCCGTCAGCCTCCTGCCGCCCTTCGGCGAGAAGCTCCCGCACGACCCGAATGCCGCGAACAACACGGCGGTTGTGACGGTCAACTGACCGCCTCTGAACGGCAGTAGATATGGCCGAGCCGTCAACTGGCGAGGCCGGGCCTCGTGTGAGTGCGGACGGGGCTTGAAGGCGGGGCGGGGCTTGGCAGCGGGCCGGGGCGGGATGGGCGGGGCGCACCACGAAGACCGAGCGCCCTGGAACGCGTCCCGCCCCATCCCCTCACCCCGCGGCCGTCCGCTGCTCCGTGCGGAGGGAGCGGCGCCGCACGGCCCGTAGGTACCGCTGGTGGTCCTCGGGGGTGACCGGGCGCAGTTCGGGTACCGGCCGGGGCGAACGGTCCTCGTCGATGGCGACGAACGTCAGGTGCGCGGTGACCACCTCCACGGTGGGCCCGGAGGCGTTCCACCGCTCGGCGGTCACCCGCACCCCGACGTCCATCGAGGTGCGCCCCGCGTACTCCACCGACGCGTGCGCGCTCAGCAGGTCGCCGGCGTGGACGGGGGCGAGGAAGGACATCCGGTCCACCGAGACCGTCACGGCGGGGCCGTCCGCGTGCCGTCCGGCCGCGGCAGCGGCGGCGTCGTCGATGAGCTTCATGATGACGCCACCGTGGATGGTGCCGTACAGGTTGGTGTCGTGCTCGCTCATGATGTGGGCGAGGGTGACGCGCGAGTCGGCCGGGGCCTTGTGGGCCGGGCCGGTGGTGATGCTGTCCACGGGTGACGTTCCCTCAGTTCTGGGCCGGGTGCGGCGTGCGGGCGGTCGTTCGGGAGGCCGCCGACGTTGGACGGGCCGTTGGACGGGCTGTCGGATGGGCCGCCGGGTGCGTCGTTGGCCGGGGCGCCCCGGCCAGTGTGGGCATATGCCAGCCCCCGGCGGTGGCCCGTTCCCGGCGCTGTACGGGCCCGAGGCGGACGGGCCCGGGGAGGACGAGCCCGAGGCGGACGAGCCCGGGACGGTCGGACACAGGCACTGTGCAGGGGGGAGTGAGGGGACGTTCGGCCACGAGACTCTCCTTCGCGCATCGCGGGGACGATCCCGGCGTGTGTCCGAGGACGAGGACGCGGACGCGAAGGAGCGGCGCACACGGGCGGACACATCGCCGCGCGCGTGTCCACCCGTCGTCGCCGGCCCTCCCGCGAGGCCGCCGAGATCACCGCACGCACCGGTGGCGTACGGGCAGTGGCAGGTCTTCGGACTCGCGGGCGTGCCTGCCGGTCTCCCGGCGGGCACCTACTGGCCGTCGCTTCCCGGGCCCGTCGCCGGGCCCAGTGCGTATGACGGCGGTCGTTCCCGCTCACCGCTGCGGGGCAGTCCCGGATTCCCACCGGGTTCCCTCTTGCGACGCATCCCGCCTGGTGGACGGGGCGAACCGCTGCGGAGCCAGCCTACCCGCCGATTCGAACACGACCGGTCCGGGACGGTGCGCCTCCGTGAATTCGGGACGGCGCGCTGCCGTGAGGCCGGGGGTGGTGCGCTTCCGCGAGGGCCCGGGACGGGCGCGCTTGCGCGAGGGCTGGGACGGCGCGCTGCCGTGAGGCCGGGGGTGGTCCGCTTGCGCGAGGGCGAGGGCGAGGGCGGGGGCGGCGCGCTTCCGTCAGCCCGGGGCGGCGCGCTTCAAAAGAGGCGAAGGCGCTTCAGCCGGTCTCGGTCCCGGTCCCGGTCGCGGAAGGAAGCGCCGCGACGCCGGCCCGCAGGAAGGCCATGGCCACATCGACGTCGGCCTCTGTCGGGCGGGGGCCCAGTTCGTAGATGACGGCCGCCGCGGCAGCCGCCGCCATGCGCGGGCCGAAGTCCCCCAGGGTGCCGCCCTTTTCCTCGGCGAGGATGCGGGCGCCTTCCTCAAGGACGTCGGCCATGCGGGCGAGGCAGGCGGACTTGAGCTGGGGGTTGAGGTCGAACATCCGGTCCATCAGGTCGTCGAGCGCGTCACGGCGGGCGAACTCGTCGCGCAGCCAGTCTTCGAGCGCGTCCACGGTGCTCCGTCCGGGCTCCCGTTCGCGCAGGGCGGTGGCGAGCCGGGCCGTGCAGGCGTCGAAGTGGGCCATCGCCAGGTCGAGCTTGGACGGGAAGTAGAGGGTGACGGTGCGCCGGGAGACCTCCGCGGCCTCGGCGATGTCCGTGATCGTCGTCGCCTCGAAACCGTGGTCGGCGAACAGCTCGTACGCGGCCCGCAGGATCGCCTCCCTGCGCCGGGCCTTGCTGCGTTCCCGCAGACCTTCCACCACCATGCGGGCAATCTAGCACCTGTAGCGAATTTACACTCGGGTGCAATAACGCCATAGAGTGTAAGCCCATACGATGGACGAGCTCTGGAAGGAAGGCGCACATGGCGTCACGCCTGTACGCATGGGCACGGTGGGTGGTGCGCCGCCGCGGCCTGGTCATAGGGGTCTGGCTGTTGCTGCTGGCCGTCATCGGCGGCCTCGGCATCACCCTGCACGGGAAGCCGACCACCGAGTACTCGGTCCCGGGGATCGAGTCGCAGCAGGCACAGGACCTGCTCAAGGAGAGGTTCCCGCAGGCGTCGGGCGGGGTGGCGCGCGTGGTGTTCGCCGCCCCCAAGGGCGACACGCTCACCGACCCCAAGGCCCAGCGGGTCATCGCCGCCGGCCTGAAGGAGGCCGCCGGCACCGAGGGCGTCGTGAACGTCTCCGACCCGCTCAAGACCGGCACCGTCTCCCGGGACCGGACGATCGGCTACGCCGACGTGTCCTTCAAGCAGGGCGCCTCCGACGTGCCGCAGTCGGCCAAGGACGCGCTGTCCCGCGCGATGGACCCGGCCCGCGACGCCGGTTTCCAGGTCGAGTTCGGCGGCTCGGTCATGACGCCGGAGATCGAGGTCGGCGGGCCGGCGGAGATCGTCGGCGTCGTGGTGGCCTTCGTCGTGCTGGCCCTGGCCCTGGGGTCGCTGGTCGCGGCCGGACTGCCGCTGATCACGGCGGCCGTGGGCGTGGCGATCGGCGTGCTCGGCGCGCAGTTCGTCTCCCGCTTCATGGAGATGACCGGCACCGCCACCGCGCTCGCCCTCATGATCGGGCTCGCCGTGGGCATCGACTACGCGCTGTTCATCATCGCCCGGCACCGCGAGCAACTCGCCGATCCGGACGCGGACGTGAACGACTCGATCGCCCGCGCCGTGGCGACCGCCGGCAGCGCCGTCGTCTTCGCCGGCGCCACGGTGATCATCGCGCTGGCCGCGCTGTCCGCGACCGGTATCCCGTTCCTGACGATCATGGGCCTGGCCGCCGCCGTCACCGTCCTGCTCGCCGTGCTCGTCGCCATCAGCCTGGTCCCGGCCGTGCTCAGCCTCTTCGGCGAGCGGCTGCGCCCGCGTCCGCGCCGGCGCTCGCGTCCGGGTCGCGCCGAGCGTGCGCCCGGCGCGTGGGGCATGGCCTGGGGGCGCGCCGTCACCCGCGCGCCGGTGGTCGTCCTGTTGGTCGGCGTCCTCGGCCTGCTGGCGCTCGCGCTGCCGGCCCGCGACCTGCGCCTGGGCCTGCCCGGCAACGCCGCGCAGCCGACCGACACCACCCAGCACAAGAGCTACGACCTGCTGAGCCAGGGCTTCGGCCCCGGCTTCAACGCCACGCTGACCGCCATCGTCGACACCGACGGCATCCCCGCCGAACGGCGCGCCCAGACGGTCAAGGAACTGGGCGCCGCCCTTTCCCACGACCGAGGCGTCGCCGCCGTCGCCCCGCCGATCGCCAACCCCGAAGGCACCCTCGCCGTGATCGGCGTGGTGCCCACCACCGGCCCCGACGACCAGGCCACCACCGACCTCGTCCACCGGCTCCGCGAGCACGCGCCCGACGTCGACCGGGCGGGCGGCACCCTGTACGTCGCCGGTGCGACGGCCGCCGCCATCGACGTGTCCGCCAAGCTCTCCGACGCGCTGCCGCTGTTCGTCGCCATCATCGTGATCCTGGCCCTGGTCCTGCTGGCCCTCGCCTTCCGGTCGCTGCTGGTGCCCCTCAAGGCCGTTCTCGGGTTCCTGCTGTCGATCGCCGCGGCGCTCGGCGCGACCACATGGGTCTTCCAGGACGGCCACCTGGCCGACGCCCTCCAGGTTCCGGCGGCCGGACCGGTCGTCGCCTTCCTGCCCGTCCTGCTCATCGGCGTGCTGTTCGGCCTGGCCATGGACTACGAGGTCTTCCTCGTCAGCCGCATGCGGGAACACTACGAGCACACCGGCGACGCGGCCGGGGCCATCACCCACGGCGTCGCCAGCAGCGGCCGGGTGGTCTGCGCCGCCGCCCTGATCATGGCCGCGGTCTTCGGCGGCTTCATCTTCAACCCCGACCCGATCCTGAAGTCCATCGGCTTCGCCCTGGCCATCGGCGTGGCCATCGACGCCTTCGTCGTACGGATGACGCTCGTCCCGGCGGCCCTGGCCCTCCTCGGCCGCCGCGCGTGGGCCCTGCCCCGCTGGCTGGACCGCGCCATCCCGCACATCGACATCGAAGGCGCCCGCCTGCCGCAGGCCGCTCCCGCCGGACGGGGCGAGGAGCAGGGGCAGGGGCAGAAGGTGGTGGCCGCTCGGTGACGCGGTGACGTGCGCTGACGCGGTGACGCACGCTGATCCGCCGATGACGCGGTGACGCACGCCGATACGGCGGCGGGGCGGGCGCGGGCGACCCCTGTACGGGGGCGCCGGGCGCTCGCCCTGTTGCTTTGCGCGGCTTCCGGCCGCGTGCGTTGCGGCTACGTGCGTTCTGGTGGTGCGCCTTCCGGTTACGCGCCTTGGCGGTTACGTGCCTTCCGGGCATATGGCTTCCTTACGTGCCTTCCGTGACGGTGGACGCGGTTCGGCCCGAGAACGGCAGGGTTGTCTTGATTCTTTCCCCAAGGAGGGGCAAAGTCGGAATCAGGTCCCGAAGTGCCGATGAAAGCCGGAATCGGGCCCCGGAGCGCCGACCAAAACCGGACACGCCCTTCGCAAGCCCGTCGGACATGCGCGTCACTGCCCCGGTCAGCCATCACCGTCCCGGCCGGGCGCCCCGTCTCCCCGAGCGAACGGTCATAACCGGACAACGGTTGGTGCTCATCTGTCGCATGGGGAGCGGTATCTCTACGCTGATGAGCGCAGTTGGTTCGCGCCACAGGGGGGTGGCGCGTCGTAAGAGGGAATCCGGTGCGAATCCGGGACTGCCCCGCAGCGGTGAGTGGGAACGACCGCCGTCAACGGCACTGGGCCCCATCCAGGGACCTGGGAAGCGACGGCCAGTAGGTGCGTGCCGGAGGCCCGGCACCGGGCCCGCGAGTCCGAAGACCTGCCATGCTGCGCGCGTGCGCGTCCGCACGCGCTGTTCACGGTGACCTTCGAGGGCTGGGTCGGCGGTGCTGGCGGAACGACGCGCGTACGCGGCGCGCCGTCCAGCCACGTCACGTCCCCGTCGTCCTCGGAAGTGGGATCGGGATGACGAGGGAGGACGCGTTCGTGACCAGAGGAGCGACCGGAGGAACGGCCGGAGAAGCGACCGGAGGAACGGCCGGAGGAACGGCCGGAGGAACGGCCGGAGGATTCCGGCGTCGTGGGGGAGGGTTCCGCTTCCGTACGGGAGGGCCCGGGCCCCGGCTTCGTACGGAAGGCCACCGGCTCCGTACGCGAGAGCCCCGCCCGCGTGCTACCGCCCCCGCCATTTCCTTCAGGGCCAGGGCCAGGGCCGAAGTCCAAGCCGGAACCGCCCGGTTACGCCCGTCGCCGGCCCTCCCGGCCTGATGTCCCCCCAAGACCGCGTGCCGCGCCCCGCCTGCGGCGTCTGCCACGGCACGTTGGGCGAGCTCTACCAGGGCCCGCTGCGGGCCGGGCCGCGCCCGGACATCGCCCTCGTCTCGTTCCCCGTGGACCGCCACTCCTGGGTCTACTTCACGCCCGGAACCGGCCCGCCCGATCCCCTTCCCCCCGGCGAGAAGTCGGCCACCGCCGCCCGCCTCTTCCTGGACCGTTACGGGCTCACGCTGCCGCCCGGCCGCTGGAGCACCCACTCGGACCTGCGGGTCGGGGTGGGCATGGCCAGCTCCACGGCGGACATCGTCGCCACCCTGCGCTGCCTCTTCCACGTCTTCTCCCTGCCGTACGACCCCCAGGCGGTCACCGGCATCCTGGCGGCGATCGAACGCGCGGACAGTGTCTTCCTCGACGAGTTCGCGCTCTACCTGAGCGCCCGGCACCGGGTGGTGCGCCGCCTGGGCACCGCCCTCGGCTTCCACACCGCCTACATCACCGAGCCCGGGACCGTGGACACCACCGCCGTCACCCCCCTGCTGCTGCGCCAGTACCGCCGGCGCGCGGAGGAGTACGAACGGTGCCTGACGGACCTCCTCAAGGGCTTCTCCGCCGCCGACCCGGCCGCCGTGGCCCGGGCCGCGACGACCAGCGCCGTCCTGTCCCAAGAGGTGCTGCCCAAGCGGACCTTCGACGCCGTCCTGGCGCACCGCGAGGAACTGGGGGCCGACGGCGTCTTCGTCGCCCACACCGGGTCCTTGGTCGGCTACCTCTTCGTCCGCCGTCCCACCCCGTCCGCCAAGGACGACATCTCCGCCTTCTTCCACTCGCTCGGCCACCAGTGCTCTTTCGCCCAGGGAGGCTACGGGTGATACACCCCCATATCGCCGACGCCCTCAAGATCCCGGATCTCGTCCGTCTGACCGACGGCATGGTCCTGGTCCGGTTCGAGTCCATGAAGATCTATTCCGCCCTCGCCGCCGTGCGCCACCTCCTCGCCCGAGGCACGGTCCGCCCCGGACAGACGCTCGTCGACAGTTCCAGCGGCATCTACGCGTACGCGCTGGCGCTGGCCTGCCACCGTTACGGAATGCGGTGCCACATCGTGGCGTCCACCACCGTGGACGCGACCACCCGCGCCCAGCTCGAAATCCTCGGCGCCACCGTCGAGCAGGTCAGGCCGTCCCGGAACCTCAAGCTCGACCAGGAGTTGCGGGTGCGGCGGGTCCGCGAATTCCTCGCCGGGCGGCCCGACGCCCACTGGATGCGCCAGTACCACGACGACGTCCATTACCTGGGCTACCGGGAGGTCGCCGACCTCATTGCCGCGCACGTGCCGGACCGTCCGCTGACCGTGGTCGGCGGTGTCGGCTCCGGGGCCTCGACGGGCGGGCTGGTGGAGCACCTGCGCCGCCGTGATCCGTCCGTGCGGCTGGTCGGCGTCCAGCCGTTCGGCAGCGTCACGTTCGGCAGCCAGGACCACCACGACCCCGAGGCGATCATCGCGGGCATCGGCTCGTCGATCGTCTTCGACAACGTCCGCCACCACCTGTACGACGCCATCCACTGGATGGACTTCACCCACGCCATGTCCGGAACGGTCGCCCTCCTGCGCGACCACGCCGTCTTCGCGGGCCTCTCCACCGGCGCCGCCTACCTCACCGCCACCCACGAGGCCCGGCGCCACCCCGACCGCCTCCACCTGGTGATCGGCGCCGACACCGGCCACCGCTACGTCGAGCGCGTCCACGCCCGGCACGCGGAGGCCCTGGACCCGGCGGCCCTCAAGCCGGTGGAGGTCGGCTCGCCGGAGGAGATGGCCATGCCCTGGTCGACGATGGCGTGGAACCGGAACCCTTGCCCGGCGGGCTGGAAGGAGTCCGTGGCGTGACGACGGCTTGCGGCCGGGCTGCTTGCTTGGTGGCGAGCGGCCGGGCTTCTCGCTTGGTGGCTTGCGGCCGGGCCCCCGGCGCGGCTGCCCGGAACCGGACTTCCCACCCTCTGCACTGGAAGGAACCCGCCGCGTGACCGTGGCCTGCCTGGAATCACTCACCTTCGGACTGGGACACCTGGCGCGCGCCGCCGACGCCCTCGGCGAGCGGCTGCTCCTGCTGACCCGCGACCCGTCCTACTACACCTACGAGTTGGAACGGCTCCCCGCGAACGCCGCCCTGGATGTCGTCGAGATCGACACCTTCGACACGGACGCGGTGACGGCCCGGCTCCGCCAGGTGCCGGACCTACGCGGACTGATCAGCTCGACCGACACCTGGACGCTGGTCGGCGCCGAGCTGACGGCCCGCTTCGGCCTGCCCGGCCTCGCCCCCGAGATCCTGCGCCTGACGCGCGACAAGGCCGCCGTACGCAACCGGCTGTACGCGACCGGGCTGACGCGGGCGGGCGCCGTCGAGGTCGCGGCCGGGGCGGCCGAGGCATCGGAACTCGTCCTCAAGGAGGCCGGCCTGCCCGCCATCCTCAAGGACACGGCGGGCACGGGCAGTCAGAACGTCTGGCTGGTCCGCGACGAGGCGGAACTGGACGCGGCGCTGCGCGAGGCCGCCGGGCGGCGGCTGACGGGCCGCCTGTTCGCCGAACCGTACTTCTCCGGCCCGGTCTACAGCGCCGAGACGCTCACTTGGGAGGGACGGACCCGGCTGCTGGGCGTCTCCAGCCGCCTGATGTCGCCGGAGCCGCACTTCCGCGAGGAGATCACCGCGTTCCCCGTCGCCTTCCCCGAGGCGCGGCGGGCGGCGCTGGAGGACTGGCTCGACCGGGTGCTCGCGGCCGTCGGGTACACCGACCGCTTCGCACACGTCGAGTTCGCCCTCACGGCGGCCGGTCCGGAGGTCGTGGAGATCAACCCGCGGATCGGCGGCGCCCTCGTCGGCGAGGGCCTGTGCCGGTCGCTCGGCGTCAACGTGTACGAAGCGATGATCGAGACCGCGCTCGGCCGCCGCCCCGGCCTCATGGACGCCGAGTTCCCCGGCGGACCGGCCGTCGCCTTCGTCCTCGGCTATCCGGAGCGCCCCGGCGCGTTCACCGGCGTCACCGGGCTCGACCGGCTCGCGGACATGCCCGGCGCCCCCGCCTGGTACCCCATCAAACGGACCGGCGACCCCATCGAGCACCTGGGGGACAGCCGGGGGTACGCGGGCATCGTCTACGCGGAGGCCGAGACCGCCGAGCTGGCCACCCATTGCGCGGTGGCCGCCGCGAACGCGGTGCGGGTGCTGACGGTGCCTTTCGAGGACGAGGGGAAACGGGCCGGCGAAGCCAAGCGTGCCGGCAACGGGCTAGGACAGGTCAACGGGACGGATCGGGCGGCCGGTGGCTGAGCGGACCACCGGTTCGAGCGCCAGCGGTCCGGACGGCGCCGGGCCGGGCACCAGCAGTCCGGACGGCGCCGGTCCGGGCGCCAGCGGTCCGGACGGCGCCGGCCCCGGCACCAGCAGCCCGGCCGCCCCCGCCCCTCGAACCCCCGGGCTGCGCACCGCCCTGGGATCGCTGAACGGTCCCCTGCGCTTCCTCCTCCTCAGCTCGTTCCTGATCCCGCTCGGCAGCTTCATGGTCCTGCCGTTCATGTCGGTGTTCCTGCACGAACGGCTGGGGATGGGGCTGGGCGCGGTCGGGGTGGTCCTGGCGGTGGCGTCGCTCGTCCAGTTCTCGGGCGGGATCGTCGGCGGGGCGCTCGCGGACCGCTTCGGGCTGCGGCGCACGATGGTGTGGGCGCTGGTCATCCGTACGGCGGGGTTCGTCGGGCTGCTGCTGGCGCTGCGCTGGCCGCCGCTCGCGGTCGGCGCCCTCGTCCTCACCTGCTGCGGCGCGGCCCTCTACCTCCCGGCCAACAAGGCGTACCTGGTGCACGGCGTGGACGAGGACCGGCGCCCGGCCTTCCTGTCCGCCGGGAACGCGGCGCTCAACGCGGGGATGGCGGTCGGCCCGCTCATCGCGGGCCCGTTCGTCCTGTCGTCGCCCGGCGCGCTGTTCGTCGCGGTGACGGCACTGTTCGTCATCGTCCTGGCGGGGCACGCCCGGTTGCCCGAGCTGGGACGACGCGAGGGGAACGAGGCGAACGAGGCGAACGGCGCGAACAACGCGAACGAGGCGAACGGTGAACAGCCGACCACCGGGGCCGCCCGTACCGGTACCGGCCTGCTGACCGGCGTGGCCGTCCTCCCGTTCGCCGCCAACGCCCTGGCCTTCTACCTCTACTTCCACTTCCAGCACTACCTGGCGGTGTACGCGGTGGAGCGGGCCTCCAGCGAGTTCTACAGCCTGGTCCTGCTCGTCTGCTTCGTCCTGGTCATCGTCCTCCAGCCGCCGGCGTCCGGGCTGATCCGGCGGCTGCCGTACGGGACGGCGCTCGCGGCCGGTTTCGCGGGGCTGGCCCTGGGGCTGGCGGTCCTGGCGATCGGCACCCGGTGGGCACTCCTGGTGGGCGGCGCGCTGATCACCCTCGGCGACATCGTGCTGTTCCTCAAGAACGACCTGGAGGCCCTGCGCCGCAGCCCGCGCTCCGACGCCGTGGTCTTCGGCCAGCAACGGCTCGCCGCGGGCCTGGGCGCCGGCGCGAGCGGCGTACTGGGCGGCCAGCTCTACGGATGGGGCGAACAGACCGGGAACACCGGCCTCTTCTGGCTACTGGCCGCCGCACAGTGCCTGCTCCTGCCGCCTCTCCTCCTCTTACTCCGCCGTAAGGCCGCGACGCACCTCCACGACGACGACACGAACGACATCAATGACACGAACGCGAACGAGCCGCACACGAACGAGTCGCACACGAACGAGTCGCACACCAACGGCATTGGCCAAAAGAAACACCCGAACCGCACAGAAAGGACACCGGCGCGCGATGACGCACACGGGCGGGTTCCAGGACGATGACTTCTGGAACGAGTTCTACGACTTCCTCTTCTCCGAACAGCGCTTCACCCAGGCCGAGGAATTGCTCAGCACCTCCCCCCTCCTGGACTTTCCGAGCGGCACGCGGGTACTGGACCTGTGCTGCGGCCCGGGCGTCTTCACCGTCCCGCTCGCCCGCCGCGGCCTGGAGGTCACCGGCGTCGACCGCAGCCCGGCCATGCTGGACCGCGCCCGCAAGCTGACGGCCGAGGCGGGCCAGACCGTGCGCTACGTGTACTCCGACGTGCTGGAGTACACGCAGCCGGAGTCCTTCGACACCGTCCTGAACATGTTCACGTCCTTCGGCTACTTCGAGGACCCGGCCGACAACCTCCGCGTCCTGCGGACCATGCACACCTGCCTGACGCCGGGCGGAACCCTGATCCTGGACGTGGCCGGAAAGGAACTGCTGGCCCGCAAGGTCGTCCCACCCAAGGTCGTACAACGCGGCGACGATCTCCTCGTCCAGACCGACACCGTGCTGGACGACTGGGCGCGGCTGCGCAGCGACTGGGTGCTGGTCCGGGGCGACCGGGTGACGCGGGCCTCGCTGGTGTGGTTCGTCTACAGCGCCGTCGAACTGCGGCGGATGGCCCAGGAGGCCGGGTTCGAACGCGTCGAGATCTTCGGCGGCTTCGACGGCCGCCCCTACGACCAGGACGCCGAACGGCTGGTGCTGCGGGCGGTCCGCAGGGAGTGAGTGGCGAGTGAGCGGAGGATGAGTGGGGGTGCGGGCGCGCGGCTCGTCCGCACGCCCCGCACATCAATGGGCGGCTGGTGATCCAGGGCGAGGAAGTGGGCGGGGTTCGCGAAATCGAGCCTGTCCGGCGTTTGAGGACAGTTGGTGACGGGTGGACCGTCTGACGTTCGGGGAAGGAGGCGGGTGGGTCTCGCGATATCCCGCCCGTCCGGCGTTTGAGGACAATCGGTAACCGGTGAACCGCCCCACGTTCGGGCAAGGAAGCGGGCGGGGCCCGCGAAATCGAGCCTGTCCGGCGTTTGAGGACGATCGGTAACGGATGGATCGCCCCACGTTCGGGCAAGGAAGCGGGCGGGGCCCGTGAATTCCAGCCTGTCCGGCGTTTGAGGACGATCGGTGGCGGGCGGATCGCCCCACATTCAGGCAAGAAAACGAGCAGGGCCCGCAAAATCCAGCCCGTCCGGCGCTTGAGGACAACGCCCCCGGCGTTCACCGGCACCCAGAAGCCCCCCGATGACCCCCGACGCGCCCCCGCCGCCCCCCGACACTCCCCCGCCCCCGGAAGCGAACGAGGCGCAGGGACGCTCAGCCCCGGCCGACGCCGCCGCCGACCAGCCCACCCGCGCCCATCCGCACCGAACTCACCCCGACTCCTCCGCATCCGCATCCGCATCCGCATGCGCATGCGGCGCCTTCGCCGGCGCCTCCGCCGGCCGGGCCCGTCCACCGTCATGCCCGGACAGCACCACCACGAGAAGGCCGACGACCACGGCCGCGGCGGCGAGCCGCCCCACGGCCCGTACGGACCAGCCCAGCAGCGGGCCCTCCCCCCGACCGGGCGCCCCCAGCCGCTCGGAGCGCCGCGCAGGCCGCAGCAGCCGGACCAGGAGCAGCACGGCGACGGGCAGTTGCAGCAGCCACAGCACGGTGCGGGGCCACTCCCCGTACCAGACGTTGGTGCCGTACAGCAGCGTGTGCCAGACGCTCAGGACGTACACGACGATGACGAACCGGTGCAGCCGCCGCCACATACGCGGACTGATGCGGTGCCGGACGTAAAAGAGCAACCCCAGGGGAATGGCCAGGTACAGGGCCCCCTGCCCGATCGGGATGGCCAGCTTGCCGGTCCCGGAGTCGTAACCGCCGGGCACGAACGTGTCCACGAACGCGGACCACCCGCGCGTCACCCACGGCTTGCCCGCCGCGTCCCGCACGAGTTCCGCGGCGAACATCAGCGCGTGGGCGAACATCAGGGCCATGGTCGTCAGGCTGGTGGTGCGATGCCAGCGCTCCAACACGACCCGGGAGACCGGCAGCCGCCCCGGCCGCGGCCCCGACAGCAGCAGCCCCAGCATCACCGTGCCCCACGCCCACAGCAGCCCCGACCAGCCGAACGCCTGGCTGAGCAGGTACATCCAGTACGTGTTCGGGTCGGACATGAACGGCATGACCGAGACCGTGGCGGAGTCGCCCGACCGCATGCGCGCGTAGAGGAACACGAACACGGCGGCCGTGACGCCCAGCGCCGCGGCGGCGTCGGGCAGCGCGGCGCGCAGGTCGGCACGGAGCGGGATCCGGCCGGCGGTGGGCTGGTCCCGAACGGGCGAGGGGCGCGTACCGTCCCGGTTCTGCGTCACGGTCGGATGCCTTCCTGGGCCTCGTCGGCATGGGTGACCGACGGCGGTGGTGCGGAGCACCAGCGTGACGGAAGAAAGGGAAGTTGCCGAGGGGGAATCCGGCCAGAAAGTCTGTACCAGGTTATGGACGGGTTACGAGCAGGCTGCGGCCGTGCGGAGCGGGCCGCCTGTCCCGCCGTCCAGCATCGCCACGGCAGGCACGCGAGCCGCAGCCGGAAACCGGGCCGGGAGGCGAGCCCGTCAGGAAGGAGTGCGGTCGATGTCGGTGGCCGGAGGGGTGCTTCTGGGTGCCGGTGAACGCCGGGGGCGTTGTCCTCAAACACCGGACGGGCTGGGTTTTGCGGGCTGTGCCTGTTTCTTCGTTTGGAGGTGGGGTGGTCCACCCGTCACCGATCGTCCTCAAACGCCGGACGGGCTGGAAATTGGGCGGCACCCCCGTCCACCACGTACGGGACCGGCGACCACACCCCACTCCAGCGCATCGCAGCGAGAGAGGAACGGGAGAAGATGGGAACGGCCTTGCACGGAGATCACCCCTAAAAGGGTTCGGGGGCGTCGCCCAAAGACAACGCCCCCTGGAATTCGCCGACATCAATGGGACAGCACCGGCTCCTCCTGCTCCCCGACCCGGGCACCCTTCCTGCCGAAATGATTGAAGACGAGATTCAGGGCGACCGCCAGAATGCAGCCAGTAGAGATACCGGACCCGAGGATGATCTGCGCCCAGTCCGGGAAAGCGGCGTAGAACCCGTCGGAGAGCGAGGGCGCGAGCCCGGCGCCGAGGGTGACGACGACGATCAGGGCGTTGTCGCCGCGGTGCAGGTCGGCCTGGAGCAGGGTCTGGATGCCGCTGACCGCGATGGAGCCGAAGAGGAACAGGCTCACGGCGGCGAGTACGGGCATCGGGACGACGGAGACGAGCGCCGCGGCGGCCGGGCTGAGGCCGATGAGGACGAGGATCGCGCCGCTGAGCGCGACGACGAACCGGCTGCGCACCTTGGAGATGACGACCAGTCCGATATTCTGCGCGAAGGCGCTGGCGTGGAAGGCGTTGAACAGGGGGCTGAGCGCCGATCCGAGGCTGTCGGCGCGCAGGCCGCGGGCGATGGTCTTCTCGTCGGCCTCACGCCCCACGATCTTCCCCAGCGCGATCATGTCGGCGGTCGACTCGGTGAGGATCACCAGCATCACCACGCACATCGAGACGATCGCCGGAAGCGAGAACTGCGGTGCGCCGAAATGCAGGGGATTCGGCACGCCGAAGAGATCCGCCCCGCGCAGCGCGGAGAAGTCGGCCAGCCCCATGGGCACGGCGAGCAGCGTCCCGCAGACCATGGCGATGAGCATGCTGACCTGCTTGAGGAAGCCGCGGGTGAACCGCTGGAGCAGCAGCATGATCAGGATGGTCGCCCCGGCGAGCCCGATGCTCCGTGGCTCGGCGGTGCCGCTGGGGGACTCGTCCACGATCCATCGGTAGGCGACGGGGACGAGGGACACCCCGATCAGCGTGATTACGGAACCGGTGACCACTGGCGGAAAGAACCGCACCAGACGGGAGAAATAAGAACTCACCAGGAAGCCGAAAAGACTCGACACGATGATCGCGCCGAAGACGACGGGCATGCCCGCCTCGATGCCGCCCTGCGTGGCGATGATCGTCAGCATCACGCCGACACCGGCGAAGGAGACGCCGTTGACGAACGGCAGCCGCGAACCGATGAAGTTGCCGATGCCCAGGGTCTGGAGCAGCGTGGCGATACCGGCCATGAGCAGGCTGCCGCCCATGAGGACGGCGGTGTCCCCGGGGGACATCTTCGTCGCGACGGCGACGACGAGGGGGACGGACACCGCGCCCGCGTACATGGACGCGACGTGCTGGAAGCTGGCGAGCAGCATCCGTCCCGGGGGGAGGATCTCGTCGACGGGGTGGACCTTGCCGGTGGTACGGGCCGCGTCGGTGGAGTGGACCTTCTCGGTGGTACGGGCCGCGTCGTCGGCGGGGCGGTGTGCGGGATCGCTCGGCGAGTGTCCGTCCTGGGCCGGTACGCCCGTGAGCGCGGCGGCCTCGCCCGGGGACTCGGACGGCGCTGCGGGGTCGTCGCGATCAGATTTCATGGTGGCGCTTCTTCCGTCTCGTGACGTCCGCGTGAGGTCCGCGTGACGTCGGTGGTTCACCCCACGGGCAGGGCAAGCCCAAGCCCAAGCCAGGAGCATTCGACCGGAAAATAACTTCCGCCATACGGATGACGGCGCTCGTGACGTTACGTCAGGACACCCCTGCCACGGAAGACCCGCGCCCCAAGACCGCTGAGGGTTCCGGCGGGGGAACCGGCTGTTGGGATCGCCCGCCACGGTTCGAATCGGAGCCGCGCCCCCGTGCCGGTGACGCGCGTTTCGGGGGAGTGAGATTTCGCGGGCCGTCGCATCACGGGTCACGCGCGGGGCCGGGGTGAGGCGGCATCACCTGGTTCCAGCTCAGATATCCGCAAAGGCGCGCGTTCGTGTGGCGGTAGCCCCTCTGGTGGCTTGTCCGGCCGAGGCCGAACATGGTGCGCTGTACCGGAACGTGCGCTCAGTTCGTCGCTCACGCACGGGGACAAGGCATCCGTCTACGACGTAGAGGTGCCCACCGCGAAAGGCCGGCTCGCGAAAGGGCCGCCCGAAAGGAAGGTGTCCGGAATGCAGACCCAGACCGCGCAGGTGGAAACGGCCGGAGGCCGCATCGACCTACGGCACATCGGGCAGGGCAAGACCTTGTTGTTCGTGCACGGCCTGATGGTCAACGGGCACCTCTGGGACCCGCTCGTCTCGGGACTGCGCGACCGATTCCACCTCGTGCTGCCCGACATGCCGTTAGGGGGCCACCGCACGCCGCTCGAACCGGACGCGGACTGTTCCCTGGAGGCGCACGCCGCGCGTGTCGTGGAATTGGCCCGGCAGCTTCCCGGGCCCGTCGTACTGGTGGGCAGCGACACGGGCGGTGCCATCTCCCAAATCGCGGTGGCGCGTTCCCCGGAACTGTTCGACCAACTGGTGCTCCTGCCTTCGGACGCTTTCGACAACTGCCCGCCGAAACTTCTTGTCCCGATGCGTGGCCTGATCCGCGTACCCGGGACTATGCGTGTCTTGGCACGGTTGCTGCGGGTGGGCCTTGTGAAGCGCGCGTTCATGACACTGGTGTCGCGCAGCAAGATACCGGTGGAGAGCATCACGAAAATGCTGGGTGAACTTCCGAGCAATAGTGGCGTGCAACGGGACTTCGCCAAGCTTATGAACGGTCTGCGGCCCGACGTCACCAGAGCGGTGGCGAAGGAGCTGCATCGGTTCAAGGGACGCGTACTCATCGTGTGGTCCCGAAAGGACCCCCTCTTTCCCTTCGACCACGCACGGAAACTGGCAGCGTGTTTCCCGAACGGCTCGGTCGCCATCGCGGAGCATTCACGTGCCTTCGTATCGCTCGACGAGCCGGACTGGCTCGTCGAGCGTCTTCTTGAATTCATCGGCGACGGTGAACCGTCGCAGGATGCCACGTGATAAGGAGGGATTCATCGCACCCGACAACTTCGTGGTAGAGGAACTATCCACTGCTGAGGGCTTGAGGGCTTGAGGGCTTGAGGGCTTGAGGGCTTGAGGGCTTGAGGGCTTGAGGGCTTGAGGGCTTGAGGGCTTGAGGGCTTGAGGGCTTGAGGTCCTAAGGGCCTGTGGGTCCGTGGCAGCCGCTCGCAGGAGTTCAGCCGTCGCCGAAGGTGACGCCGAGGTCTCCCACCAGGGCTTCCGCGAGTTCGGCCTGCTGCCCGTGATCGATCCGGATGCCCGAGAGATTCGCGACGCCACGGATCGCCGAGAGGCTGGTGCCGCGCAGGCTGGTGTTCTGGTAGCGGCCGGTACCGAACTCGGTGAGCCCGAGCTCGCACTCGGCAAACACCACGTTGCTCAAATCGCACCAGGTGAAAGTCGCTTCGTTGAGGACGCAGTTGGAAAACACGACGGGGCCGACGGCACGAATCTTCTCGAACGCCGAGTAGTCGAACTTGCAATTCTCGAAGAGGACATCGTCCAAGACGAGAACATGCAACGCAGCGCCCATCAGCTTGCTGTCACGGAATACGACTCGCCTCAGTTTGCTGTCGCTCCAGTGAGCCGACCCCAGGTCACACCTGGAGATTTCGACTCCGTGCAGGTTCAGTTCCTCGAACCGCACGCGCTTTGAGCTAATGCGGGCAATGCGGCCGGTGACGAGCCGAGTATCGGCGAGGTCCAGGGACCGAACTTCCTTATCTCCGTACGTGAAGTCCTGAACCATGCCACGGGGGCTGTCGAGAGTGTCCACATTCGACAGGTAAAGGCCCGGCTCATCGAGATCGGGGGTGGTGACGGTGACGCGGTCAAAAGTGCGGGTGCCCATAGGTCGCTCCGTTCTTGGTGGTGCCGGGTGGCCTTGCAGTCGACTGGGACGCCGTGTCCGTATGGGCTACCGCACCGCGCAGGATGCCCACGCCCACGGTCCATGAGGGTGAGGAGGAGCGCGGCCTTGAGGGATGTGCTGGCATCCGGGCGGTCCGTGAGGCACAGTCCGGTGGCAGCCGAAAGGCGCCGCCGGGGCCAGCCGTTCTGGAACGAGAATCCACGTAAGGAGCCCATTGTGACCGCTGATGTATGGCTGCTGTGGGGAACTGTTCCTCCATACGAACGGCCGGCTTCCGACGTGCGTGCTGCTTTGGCGGAGGCGTTCGCGGGGACCTTCGGTGATCGGTGCCGGATCGTCGAGTCGGCGGATCTGCGGATCGGCTTTCGCGCGGGGAGCCCGACCCTGCACGATCGGAGCGGCGAATCAGTGGAGCCACCGAAGGTTGTTCATCACCGGTTTCCGCGCATCGTCACCGATCAGTCCATCCTCCTTCACCACCTCCAGCTCATGGGCTCCGAACTCCTCAACGATGCCGCGGCCTCTGTCCTGGCCGAAAACAAATTCTGGCAACTCCAGCGCCTGGCGCTCGCCGGCCTGCCCTTTCCGGACACCGCCAGCTATGTCGATGCCGACGTGCGCGACGTCGTCGATGACCCACAGCTTCCCGAGCCGTGCGTGGTCAAAGAGGTGCGGAGCGCGAATGGGCGTGGAGTCTTCCTCGCCCCGGACCTTTCCGGCCTCAAAGACATGGCGGGCTGCCTGAGGGCAGATGCTCCCTACCTATTCCAGAACTACCTGGCCACCACGCGTGGCCGCCACTTGCGGGTGACGGTGCTCGACCACACCCCCATCGCCGCAGCCGTACGCACCTCAGCGGGTACTTTCAAATCGAATATCGCGCAGGGGGCGACTCAGCAACGCGTCCTCGGACGCTACCCGGCGGCCGAGGACATGGCGGTCCGCGCCACCGAAGCGGTCGGCCTCAATTGTGCCGGTGTCGATCTCCTGTTTGTTACCGACGAGGATTTCGTCATCTGCGAGGTCAACCAGCAGGGAGGGTGGGTGCCGAAAGAGTTCCCGGAGATCGGCCCCGCCATCGCAACGGCCTGTGCCAAACGCCTTGCCGCACAACAGCCGCGGCATGATGCCTCTACAGGCTCTGAGACCGGAGTCGCGAGTAGGTAAATAGGTTGGTTCGTCGTTTGCCCGGCTGCGTCAGTTTTCGCGGAGGGGCTCAAAGTTCGTCATCGGGAGAAGATCCGCGCCCGTTCCAAGACGGCCAGGGGCCCTGGCCCGCCCGACTCGCCGCCCCACGAAGAGGCCCCGCCCGCGCGCCACGGGAAACGCACGGGCGGGACGGTCGCGGGGGTCAGCGGATCGTCGCCGACCAGTGCCCCTGGGTCAGGTGGCAGGTGCCATCGGGTTCGATGCGGACGTCGGCGCCGTACAGGGCCACCGTTCCCTCCGTGTTCAGCCGGTGCCGGATGCGTTCCAGTCGGTCCCAGAGGCGTCGCGGTCCGCTCTGGTGGACGGTGGGCGGGTTCATCCAGTGGGCTTCGGCGCGGGCCCAGGAGCCGTCCTCGTGGAGGAGCCAGGAGCGGCGGTGGGTGCCGGCGCTTTCGAAATGGGACTGGATGCCGGGTACGGCCAGCGTCAGGCGCGTCATGACCTCCCACGCCTGCGACACGTCCAGAACGGGGTACCGGCCGGTGCCGACTTCTTCACCCTCCTGGTCTCGCGCATGGGGCATCTGGAGCATGAGACGCGGCGGGTAGTCCGGGCCGTGCCGGACGCCCATGAATCCGGCCCAGTCGCGTTCGACGCGCCCGACCGCACCGCCGTCGTCCTGCTTCTGAGCCCCGATGATCAGTGAGGTGCCGGTGATCGTGGTGACGAGTCGGCCACCCGGCCGCAAGGCGGTGAGCCACGACGCGGGGATGCGGGGGACGGAGACGGACGCGATGACGCGGTCGTACGTCGCGGGCAGCTCGCCCGTGGCGTCCAGGGTGAACACCTGGGGCCGGTACCCGGCCTGCTCCCATCGGCCCTGTGCCGCCTCGGTCAGGTACGGATCCACGTCCACGCTGGTGACGCGCCGGTCGCCGAAACGGTGGGCCAGCAGCGCCGCCGAGTAGCCGGACCCCGTGCCGACATCGAGCAGGTCCATACCCGCGTCCGGGCGCGCGTGGCGGAACATCTGTACGACCAGGGAGGGGAGGGTCGAGGACGACGTGGGGCACCACCCGGGGTGGTCATCCGGCCCGGCGTGGTCGGCGTGGAGTCCGGCCAGGCTCGTGACCATGGTGGTGTCGCTGTACGCGACGCGCAGCCACAGTTCCGGGTCCCCTTGTCCGTCCGCCAGGAGCGCCCCGTCCTTCTCGTTCCACCACCAGCGCGGGACGAACGAATGACGGGGGACGGACCGCACGGCGTCGCGCCACCGGGACTGCGGGTGGGTCACCTCGTCCGCGAGCCGTGCGGCGGAGTCCTGCCAGGCGATCACCGGGCGCCGCCCTGGGGCGTGTGAGGGAACTTGGGCAGACAAGCCGGTTGCCCGGGTTGGCAGCTCTGGTCATTGGGGTCGCACCCCCCGGCTTCGCGGGAGGGGACGAACCCGATGGCCGCTCGCCATGGCTCGCTGCCGATGAGGTCGGGGAGACGGCGTGTGTGAACGTTGCCGACCGGCATGAAGCGGGCCAGGACGCACAGTACGAGGTCGCCGTTCGGCAGGACGGCGGCGCGTTCGCGACCGCAGCGCCCGCACAGTTCGGATACGCCCGGGGGCATTCTCCCGGCCGCGCGGCCGACTGCTCGCACGCGATCGGTGGTGACGTGCCGGACGCCCAGAGCCGCGAGCTCGTCGCGGGCCTCCGCCGTGCGCTGCCCCTCGTGGGTGTGGACGATGCCGGCGCGGAGCGGAACGCCCAGCCGGACGGCCTTTTCGATGTTGGCGCGAGTGCGGTGGTAGCTGCCGATCCTCGTGGTGATGGCGTCGTGTTCCTCGGCCCGGTCGCTGTAGTAGCTCGTGGCCAGGCTGACGCCCTTCCGGCGGAAGACCTGCCACCAGGCGTCATGGACGCGGTAGAGGTTGCTGTACACCTCCACCGTCCGCCCCAGGTCAAGGGCCGTGTCCACCATCTGCCGCCACGCGGGGTGGAGTGTGGGCTCCCCGCCGATGAGCTGGACGCGCGGGATCTCCAGACGTGCCGCGTCGGAGATCACCTGGAGCCAGTCGGCCGTCTCCATGGTGCCGTGGGTGCCCTGCGGGCCGGAGTCCGCCAGGCAGTGGACGCACCGGAGCTGACAGCCTTCTGTGATCTCCAGCTCCAGCGACTGGAGCATTCCGACGGGTGGGCGTTGGGGGCTTTCGACGACTGCGGTCATAGCGGACCGCCTTTCTGTGTTTCCTGTGTTTTCTGTGGGGGGACGTGCGGTGGTTGCCCGTCCCTGCCGGGATTCCGGGAGGCCGTGGGGGACTCCTCGGGGCGTCCGGCAGGGACGGGGGTGGGAGGTGGGCCGGTCACAAGCACCGCAGGCGCTGCTTGTGGAGCCTGGCCAGGGCTACGAGTTGGCGTTCCTCGTAGTCGGTCGCGGGGCGCACGCGCCGGTAATGCGCCCGCCACTCGAAGCCGGTGGGGCGCCGCAGGAGAACGAAGATCCCTTCGGTCCCGGCGACGGTGGCCACCATCTCGTAATCCCGGTCGAACACGATCGCGTCCGGGACGACCTCCGCGACCGACTTGTAGAACGAGTTCCGACGCACCGCCCGTGGGCGTGCCATGGCGGGGACGCGCGAGGTCACCGGACCTCCCAGTACGGATGCGGGTGGTTCTGCAACTCGGCGTTGCACGAGCGCACCACGTCCAGGCGGCCGGTCTTGTGGGCTTGCTCGCGGTCGCGGACGAGTGCCCGGCACACGTCGCACCCGTCCATGGGGACGGGCTCCAGGGGCGGGTTTGCCAATGGCGGGACGAATCGGTCGTCGGGCAGGCTCATGCGGACAACCGCCTCAGTCCCGCTTCGACCCGGCGCAGGAGGTGGCGGGTCGGCCGGGCGTACGGACCGCGCGGGACGTCAGGGTGCGGGGGCATGTCCCGGGCCAGCCACGTATCCAAGGGGACGAGACGCGTGAAGCGTCGTCGTTCGATCGTCCGCCGGGCCGTCGCCAGGGCGATTACAACCGGATCACCCGGTGGTTTGCGTTTCGGTAGCGACCGCGCCGTGGGCTCCGGGGCGGCGAAAGTGAGCAGGACATCCGGGCTGCCCATATGCCAATACCTCCTGGGTGGTTCGGTTGAGCCGTGCGATCTGTAGCTCAATTACCGTGTGCGCCAACATGGTTGCTCTTTGGCGGTACGCTGGGCAGGCCAGGAGTCTTTAAGACCGAGATTTAAGAATCGGTGATCTTCCTTGGCAGGCAAGGAGCTGGATCCGTACGCGAGCCCGGAGGCGTTCTTCGGGGCCGAGGTACGGAATCGACGGGAAGCGCGCGGGTGGAGCCAGGCTAAATTGGCGAAGATCGCCAACATGTCTGAGAGCCGTATCGCTCAGATCGAGGGTGCGCACTTCCCCGCCACACTGGACAACGCGACCGCCTTGGATGTGGCGCTGGAGACGGGGGGCATGTTTGCGCGTCTATGGCGTTTCATCAACATGCTGCCGATCTTCCCGGACTGGGTGCAGCGGTATATGGCGCTGAAGATAGTCGCATCAGCCATCTCCTCGTACGCCCCGATCCTGATTCCGGGACTGCTGCAGACAGAGGAGTACGCCCGAGCCATCCTGCGAGCGGGCCGTCCGCGGGATACGGAGGAAGAGGTGGAGCGTCGGGTACAAGCGCGCATCGCGCTGCAGGAGATCATCAGCCGTAAGCGGCCTCCGGCCCTGTGGTTCATCTTGGAAGAGGAAGTGCTGTGCCGCCCGGTGGGTGGGCGAAAGGTCATGGTGGGCCAGCTTGAACGCTTGGCGGACCTGGCGAGCAATCCCTCCGTGGTGATCCAGATTCTCCCGACGAACGTTGGCGCTCACGCCGGATTGGGTGGAGTCATCGATATCCTCGATCGCGCCGACGGGCCTCAGGTGGCGTACGTCGAGGGTCCCTTTACGGGCCAGCTCTTCGAGGACACGGACAGGGTCACGGAATGCGCTGTGGTCTACGATCTGTTGCGAACCCGCGCTTCCAGTCGGGAAGAGTCGGTGCAAATGATCCATACCGCGTTGGAGTTCATGAAGCGATGACGGCGCACCGCCCCGAGCTGGGCCTCTCCCAGCGGCACAAGTCAAGTTACAGAAATGGCTGGGGCGGAGTTTGCCTGGAGATTGCCGATGGTTTTTCCGGCATCGTCCCCGTCCGCGACCCAAAAAACTCCGCAGGTCCTTCCGTGGTGTTTCCTTGGGATACTTGGTCGTCGTTCGTCACAGGAATCAGGTCAGGGAATCTCTCCGCCTGATCCCTCCAAGTCGGAGTCGGCACCGCTTGATCCGTACCGTGGTGGAGGAACGTGAAGAAATGAGCACTACCGTTCGCCCCGAGTTGGGCGTAGCCCAGTGGCGTAAGAGCACCTACAGCGACGGTAATGGGGGCGCCTGCCTAGAGGTGGCCGATAACTTCCCGGGCATCGTCCCCGTCCGGGACTCGAAGGTCCCGGACGGACCGGTCCTCATGCTGGGCTCAGCAGCCTGGACGGAGTTCGTCGCCGAAATCAAGGTGGACTGGTTCGCAGCCTGACCATTGAGGGTCGCCATCGACCGCCTTGGCCGTAACTGTCCTCCATAAAGCGACCGGCTTTCACCAACGTGCTGTTGGTGAGAGCCGGTCGCCGTTTCGGGGCCGCATAAAGTGGAAGAAAGTGAACCGTATGACCACCGCCCCACCCGACGGAGAGAACACCCCCGCCGCAGCAGGCGAGAACATCGCGGTGCTGCGCAAAGCTCGCGGCCTCGATCAGAGGAAGCTTGCGCGGCAGACGCAGATTTCCGTCTCATATCTGACGAAGATCGAAACAGGGCTGCGGCCGGCCACTCCACCGGTCGTGGCGGCCCTCGCCAAAGCTCTGCATGTGTCCACTGCTCGCATTTACGGGCAGCCGTTTCTCCACCCGTCCGAGCAGGCTGATCTGCTGAACGATCTCAGGGCCGCCGTCCGGCGCCACACCCTTCCCCAGGAGGACGTTCCGGAGCTGGCGGCTCTCCACGCGTCCCTGCGGAACGCAGCCGAGCTGCGAGCGGAAACGAAGTACCTGGAGCTGCTGCGGACCCTGCCCGCGCTTCTGGGGCAGGTCACCGCCGTGGCCCTTGCGGCAGACGGTGACGCGACCGCTTGGGGCAACGTGGCGGACGTGTACGGGTGCGCCTACGCGGTGGCGCACCGGGTCGGGCAGCCCGACCTTGCCGACATGATCGTCTCCCGGCAGCAGTGGGCCGCCCGGCAGACGTGGAACCCCGTCGCGGAGGTGGGGGCCGCTTGGAATCTCGCTGGGACGTTTCAGTCGGCGGGCCAATACGAAGAGGGCCTGGCCACCATCGACCAAGCCATTGTCCAGTTCGAGCGGGCCCGCACCGAGGGTGCCGACCGTGTCCTGGCTCTGGGCTCTTTGCATCTCCGTGGGGTCGTCCTGGCCTCTCGTCACAAGGACCGCAACGCCACGATCGCGCACGTCGAGAAGGCCAAGGCGTTGGCGGAGGAGCTACCGGTGTCCCATGACCTGCTGCGGCACAACCTGACCTTCGGCAAGGGGAACACGGCCCTGTACGAGCTGGCCGCGTTCGTCGAGCTCGAACAGCCGCGGAGGGCCGTCGAGATGGCCAACCCCTTGCTGGGTCGGCCGCCCGCGGGGCTGAAGGCGTCCCGGGTCGGACGCCTGTACATCGACACGGCGAGGGCCAAGCTGGCGGTGAACGATCACGTGGGTGCCGAAGAGGCTCTGAATCTGGCGTTCTCGGTGGCCCCTCAAATGGCGGAGATACACCCCATGTCTCGTGAGGTGCTGCGGGTGCTCTTCGTCAGCCATCAGAGGAGCAAGCCGGATTTGCTGAAGATGGCGAAGCGGTCCGGGTTGATTGACTAAGGGTTTGCAGGTCATCAACGTGTTGCTTCCCGTTCTGAGGCTCGTGCCCAACTGCCCGGGAGGTGCGCGGTGTTGTTCCCGCATCACGGAGAGCGGCGGCGACAGCGCCGCACCCCCGAGCCATCTTGAACAACCGCCCGAGAACGCCCCGCCGGAGCAAGCCGGCGGGGCGTCCTCGTATCAGGTCCCCGTCTACGCGGAATTCCCGTCGGAGCGCGGCGACAGAAGCACCTCATGTGTCACGGGTGTGTCACCAATCCTGTGGATGCTCTCGCGCCACAAGGCTCCATCCCGGACGTGCCCACTCATCCTGGACCACGTGGACGGACGCCCCTGGACGGCTTCTGCGACATGGGGTGGTGTTCTCCTTGCGTATCGCCGTGGGCCGGGCGGGTCAGCGCTGCAGAGTGAGGAGACCCGGCCGGTAGGGGAGTCGTTCGTAGGGGCCGCCCGCTGTGGGGGACTTGCCCTGGTAGAGGAATTGCAGGTTGCAGGGGTCGATGGTCATGGTCTGGTCGGGGTTGTTGCGGACCAGGTCACCGTGGCTGATGTCGTCGGTCCAGGTGGCACCGCTGTTGGCCTTGCCCGCGAAGGGGTGGCGTTCGTCGGCGGCCTGCGGGGTCCACGTACCGTTCAGGCTGGAGGCCGTGAACGAGCGGAAGTAGCGCGTCTGGTGCGCGCCCTTTGCCTCGACGATCATGAGGTACTGGTTCCGGCCTTGCACCTTGTAGACCTGCGGTGCCTCGAACAGGTTGTCCGGCGTGTCGCTCATGACCGTCGTGTACGAGGAGCCGAAGTTGCCCGGGAAGTTCCCGATCGGCATGCTCGCCCGGTAGATCTTGCCGTTGTCACCGGCGAAGAACAGGTACATGTTCTGTCCGTCGGCGATCAGGGTCTGGTCGATCGGGCCGGTGGGGGAGAGGGCGCGGGGGATGCTGCCGGTGAACAGCGGATGGGGCGCGGACCAGCCGTTCGGGTTGGTGGGGTCGCTCGACGTGCGGTAGATGAAGGGCCACGCACCCCACTGGTACGCCAGCACCCAGATCCTCTTGGGGGCGAAGTAGAACAGGGTGGGCGCCACCGCGGCCTGATTCATGCCGGTCTGGCGGGCCGACGCCATGTCCGACCAGTTCGTGAAGGGGCTGAAGGCCATCGAGCCGTACGAGGTCCCGGTCGCGCTCGTCCCGTAGACCACGTGCTTGCCGTTGTGCACCACGTTGGTGAAGTCCTTCACCGCGGCCCACCCGTTCGAGGGCTGCGCGAGAGGACCCGTCGATTTCCACTTGTACGTCGAGGGAAGAGCACACGCGCCGCCGCCCGCCCCGGACGGGGCGGGCCACTTCTGGCCGGTACCGCCGGCCGTCGTGGCCGGGGTGGTACCGGGACCGGAATGGAAAGCGTTCATGATGGCGGTGTACGCGGGCTTCGGCCTGCCGTTGTCGTCGAACAGCAGGGGGCGCTCGTCGCGGCGCCAGGAGTCGCTGTCACGGATTCCCCACACCGTGATGCCGGTGCACCGGGCCACGGGCAGGCAGGCCCTGACCGTGTTCGCGTAGTGGACGGGTGATGCCTGGGCGATGTCCAGCTCGGTGATCTGGACGTCGACGCCCAGGGCGGCGAAGGCGGCCAAGGTGGTCTTGAAGCTCGCCGGCGGGCCGCCCGTCCCGAAGTGGCTCTGGAACCCGACGCAGTCGATGGGCACGCCGCGGGACTTGAAGTCCTTGACCATGCGGTAGACGCCCTGGGTCTTGGCGTCCGGCCAGTTCTCGATGTTGTAGTCGTTGTAGCAGAGCTTGGCCGAGGGGTCGGCCGCACGGGCGGTGCGGAACGCTTCCTCGATGTGGCCGTCGCCCAGCAGGTCCTGGAACTTCGAACCGCGGTGCTGGGAGGAGCCGTCGGCGAAGGCTTCGTTGACCACGTCCCAGGCGTAGATCTTGCCCTTGAAGTGCTTCATCTCGGTGGTGATGTGGTTCTTCATCGCACTGCGCAGGGTGTTGGCGTCGGTGATGGACTTCACCCAGCCGGGCAGCTGTTTGTACCAGACCAGGGCGTGGCCGCGTATCCGCTGTCTGTGCGCGGTGGCGTGGCCGACGATCCGGTCGGCCGGGCCGAAGGTGAAGGTGCCGCGGGAGGGTTCGGTGGCGTCCCACTTCATCTCGTTCTCCGGGGTGATCATGTTGAATTCCCGGTCGAGAATCGTGGAGTACGTCGGGTCTCCGAGCCTTCCGGCAGCCACGGCCGTGCCGAAGTACCTGCCCGAGGGGGCCGCCTGCGTACTCAAGGGCGCGGCTCCGGCGGAGCTGGGGGCCGCGGCTCCGGCGGAGCTGGGGAGGAACGTCACGACTCCGGCCGTCATCACCGCGGCCGACAGTCCTGCCGTCAGTGTCCGGCGGCTCCGGCGGAGCCGGTGCAGGCGCTTCACGATTCTCCTCGGGGTTCGCGGGTCATCCGGGGGGCCGTGTTCGTGCGCGCACCGGCCGGTGCGGCCTGACCTGCCGCGGGGTGGGTGCGGTGCGGGACGTGGGGCCGTCCCTGCCTGTCGGCCACCCGGGGTTGGCGGGTGTGTCGCGTCATGAGGTCCGCTTTCTTCAGGGGATACGTCAACGGGATGTGGAGGAGACCTGCCACGCCGGCGCCTCATGGCGAGCGGCGGGAAGGGCACCCCTGAAGTGGAGGCTTTCGAACACGCGGCCCCGTAACAGAAAAGTCGCGCCGCCCGGACGATTGCCCAGTGATGCATCTCGCAGGCAGAAAGCGTTATGCCGAGCCCCGTGATCTGGTCGTCCCCGTAGAGAGGGCGTGGCGCGGTGATCAACGGCGAAGGTTGTGGAGTGACGGCGGTGGCGGTCAGGCCGGTCACGGCGGGGCAGCCGTCGATGAAACGCGGGCCGAAGCTGGACGCGGCGCAGGCCCCGGCTCACTACCGCGCAGTGCTCGGCTCACTGCGGAGGGGAGAGAGAAAGACGTGGCGCGGGCTCGTTGCCGAGGGCACACCGGCTGTCACCGAGTGACCCGGCCCAGGATGCTCAAGGAGCGGTTCTCAGGCCCGGGCCCCGCGCGTGATGAAGGAAGCCTGACCGGCGAAGGCCCGAGTGCCGTCGGAGCCGTCGAGCCAGATGCCGCCGTCGCGGTGGCGGAGGACCGACCCGGGATAGTTGTGCGCGTGCAGGGTCACCGACCCGGCGACCGCCCCGGGGCGCGGACAGAAGGTGGCGTCTTCACGGAACAGTCCGCTGCCGTCGTTGGTGCTCAGCCGTAGCCGCAGGTACTGGTGGCGAAGGTACCGGCCGTCCGCCGCGCGGAAGGTGACGCACCGTGTGTCGGCCAGTCCCCCGACGACCGTGAAGGTGACCCGTCGCGGTGCCTGCGCGCCGCTGGGCGCGGATTCTCGGCCGCCGAGTGTCGCGAAGTCCCCGGCATACGTGACGAACAGACCGGGTTGGTCCACGGACTCCAGCGATTGTGCGCCCAGCGGAATCGTGCCTGCTACGGCGGACGGACTCGCCGGGGAAGGTTGAGGTGACGTGGTGGTGTGCGACGGGGTCGGTTGGGGTGACGTGGTGGTGCGCGACGGGGGCGGCGTGGAGGTGCGGGACAGGGTCGGCGTGGGGGTGCCGACCGTGGAGGGGGCGATGGCGGCGGGCACCCGAGGCGCCGGTTCGGGCCAGGCCGCGTAGGTGGCGGTCCCGGCTATGAGCACCGCGCCGGTGGCGAGGCTCACCATCGGATGAGCGGTCACCACGTGCAGTTTCCCGATCAGCGAGCCGTGCAGACCGCTTCCCCCCGTCGCCGTGCCGACGGTGACGTGTGCCGCGGCCAGCCCGGCGCTGCCTGCGGCAGCCGCTCCCGACAGCAGACCCTTGGCGGCCAGCGCGGCGAGGAGCGCGGCCGGGACGGCCAGCGGCGCGATGTCGAGAAGCAGCAGTTCGGCCGGAACCCGTTCGGTCGTCGTGCAGACCGGGCAGTCGCGGGTGTGCCGCGCGATCCGCTTGCGCCACACAGACGTGGGGATCCCGTCCCAGCCGGCGACGGTCTCGTTCAGCCCCGGACAGCGCGGGTCCGCCTCCAGGGCGGCGACGATCGTCCGGCTCAGTTCCAGTTGCTCGCGCATACGCTGCAGGCGTACTCCGGCGTGGGCGGCGCTGAGCTCCATCGCGTCGGCGATGTCCTGACGGCTCAGCAAGCCGGCGCATTCCTGCCACCACAACGACAGCAGCACCCGATGGTCCGGGTCGAGCCACCGGCCGGCTTCGACCACCTGACGGCGCTCGTCCGACATGTGCAGACGCAGGATCGTCACGTCCTCAAGCGCGGCGCCGACGCGCGGTGTCCGGAGTGCCTCGTCGATGACCGTGGTCCGGTCGGCGAGAGTGCGTTGCCGGTGCCAGTGCGTATTGATCTGGCGGAGCGTGATCGAGACCAGCCAGGACCGGAAACTCTCCGGGGCACGCAGGTCCGGCAGGTCGCGCACCACGCGCAGCAGGGTCTCCTGGACGACGTCGTCCACGTCGGCATGTCCGCTCAGCGCCCGCCCGACGATGTTGTAGAGCAATGGCAGGTACGCGGCGATCAGCTTCTCGCGCGCCCGGTCGTCACCCGCCTGCGCCGCGACAACCAGCTCCGCGTGGCCCGCGTCCATGAGCCCCATCCCACCTTCATCAAGGGAGCGATCCGCCGAGTACGGCGGCATACATTAGCGTTGGCAAAGGTGAACGGCCAAAGCCTGCGCCTTGAGGGCTGTCCCGTGAGTGCTGGTCGCGGGTGAGATGAGCTTGTCGTGGCTGGCGTATCACGGTGTCGGAGCCGTCCCGTCCTTGGCAGCCCCGTTCGCCGGGCTGGGCCCCCGGCGGTTCGGCAAGCTGATCACCGCGCCGCAGCGTGAGGGGGCCGGTTCGGTGCGCAAGGGCCGGTTCTGGAGTCTGCTGCTGGGGGGCCGGGTCCTGCTGGTCGCGGCCCGGCTCATCGCCGCCGGTCGGCCGGTCCCCGGCAACCGCGACGACCGCACGGTGTGGGAACTGCCGGGGCGAAGGGCGCTGTGGGCCGCACCACCGTCATCGCCGACGGCGGGTGCCGGGGCGCCGGTCTGGCCATTGACATTCGCGGCCTGGCCATTGGCGATCGTATTCGTCCGCCCGGCCGCAACCGATCGCCATAAAGAACATAAGCAACCGGCGCTCACCAACACTCCGTTGGCGATGGCCGATTGCTTTCCCGGCACGCGGCGCTGGCGGTAGGTCTCGGATACGAGGGGTCGGCTCCCGTCGGCATTCCACCAGCGTGGCGCCGGTTTTCCCTCGGGCTGCCCCACCCCGAGGAGACGAGGAACCGTGGTGCCCTCCGCTCGGCGGCCCCTTCGCCGGGTCGGGCACTCGTCCAGTGCACTGCCTTTCGCCGGGCGGGGCAAGCCCGCAACACCGGCGTGCGGGAGCCCGGTTGGGACGGCTCGGTTGACGGCCGCCCCCTGTGCACGGCGCATGGGTCTGCTGGAGGCGGTTTCGGGGGCGGTGGAGCGCACGGGGCGCCGCCGCCCGTTCTCGGGAAAAGCCGAGAAAAAGGGCATGTTGGGCGGCGGTGGGGGAGGTGCGGGGCGGGCGTGAACGCGTGGAAGCTCTGCGATCCCAGTGCTTCGTCCGCCCCGATGGTGGCCGTTTGGCACCTCCGCCCAAAGACGCAAAAGTCCATAGAACGAGCATGAAAGCGGGCAGTCGTTGCCCCGCGGCACGGCCGCTTCGGAGGGCGGCCCAAAGAAATCCCCCGATTCTCGATCGCCCACCGCGCATGCCGACCAGGCCGGCGCGCTTCGGTCCGACAGGCCGATGTCGTCGTCGCTCGGCGCTACAGGGGCGGTCACCCACCCGCATCACCAGCCAAGCAAGGGCCGACGCGTTCCTCCGTGTCGCGTGGCCCCGGCGTGCACTGCGCCATTGCTCGACACCCTTCCAGGAGGGACCCGTGAATCTGCCGAGTGGAACTGAACTGCTGACCACCGTGCTGCGGCAGTTGACGAAACCATCCGCCGCGACGGCCGGCGGGACGATCGTGCGAGACATCCGGTCGGACGTGGCCGAGGCCCGGCAACAGGAGGAAACCGTGATGAGTGTCGGGACGTCCGGCGCGGCCCCGGAGGAGGTCGCGACAGTGCTGGAGGCCTTGGGCAGGCAGGTCGGTGAACAGCCCGACCGGACCGCCTACGTGTTCCTGCGCGATGGGGAGGAGGTGTCGGAGACGGTCACCTACCGGCAGCTCGACGAGGTGGCCCGGATGCGGGCCCGGCGGCTGCGCGCGGCCGGGTTGGGGGATCGCAGGGCGTTGCTTCTGTATCCGGCGGGCCTGGAATTCGTACGGACCTTGGTGGGCTGCATGTACGCCCGGGTGGCGGCCGTCCCCGTGCCGGTGCCGCACCGGCAGGAGGCCGTCCGGGCGCTGCGGTGCATCGCGCACGACGCCGGGACGACGACCGTACTGACGACGGCGGAGGTCAAAGCCGAGTTGGAAAATCGGTTCGCCCAACTCCCCGAGCTGCGCGGACTCACTCTGGTGGCCACGGACAACGGCGCCCCGGCCCTGCGGACGGCCGGGGAGCTGCCCGAGGTGAACGGCGGTGACCTGGCGCTGCTGCAGTACACCTCGGGCTCCACCGGCGTCCCCAAGGGGGTCATGGTCAGCCACGCGAACCTGCTGACCAGCGCCGCGCAGACCGAGCAGCGGCTGCCCCTGGCCGCGGACGGCGCGATGGTGAGCTGGCTGCCGCACTTCCACGACATGGGGATGATGTTCGGCATCGTCATGCCGCTGTACGCCGGGGTGCCCGCGTATCTCATGCCTCCGCAGGCGTTCATCCGCCGCCCGGCGCGCTGGCCCGAGGCCATGGCCCGCTTCGGCGCGACGCACAGCGCGGCACCGAGCTTCGCCTATGAACTGTGCGCCCGTGCCGCCGCCGTGGGGGAGATGAGCAAGGTCGGGGACCTGTCCCGGTGGCGGTACGCGGCCAATGGCGCCGAACCGGTGCGGCTGGCGGCGATCGACGCGTTCGCGGCGGCGTTCGCGCCCTACGGGTTCGACCGGCGGGCGATGTGCCCGGGCTACGGGCTGGCGGAGAACACCCTCACCGCGACCGTCACCGTGGGCGGCCGGGGCCCCGGGGTGCTGTGGCTGTCCGCCGCCGCCCTGTGCGAGGGCCGCGCCGAGCAGACCGCGCCGCACGCCGCCGACGCGACGGCCCTGGTCAGCAGCGGCCCACCGGTGCGCGGTACGGAGGTGCGCATCGTCGATCCGGTGACACGGCACCCGCTGCCGGAGGGGACGGTGGGTGAGATCTGGGTCAGCGGACCTTCGGTGACGGCCGGTTACTGGAACAAGCCGCTCGCCACCGAGGACACCTTCCGCGCCCGGCCGGCCGACCAGCGCCGGACGCCGCTGGGACGCAAGGACGCCGAGCACGCCCCCGTACGGGCCGCGTCCGCGTACCTGCGCACCGGTGACCTCGGCTTCCTGCACGCCGGAGAGCTGTACGTGGCCGGGCGGCTCAAGGACGTCATCATCCACCAGGGACGCAACCACTACCCGCAGGACATCGAGCTGTCGGCCGAGCGCGCCGTCCCCGGGCTGCACCCCAACGCGGCGGTCGCCTTCTCGGTGGACGACGGTGAACGGGAGCGCCTCGTCCTGGCGGTGGAGGCCGACGGCCGGGTGCTCAAGAGGATCGGCGCGCAGGGCGTGCGCGAACGGGTCAGCCGCGCCGTGCGCGACGGGCACCGGCTGTACGCCGACGAAGTCCTGGTCGTCCGGCGGGGGACGCTGTCGCGGACCACGAGCGGGAAGATCCAGCGCCAGGCGTGCCGACGCGCGTACGAGGCCGGGCTGTTCGCCGGCGCGGAGGACAAGCCCCGTACGGCGGCGGCTCCCAGGAGGGACGAGGCCTCATGACCGTGCCGCGCACTACCAGGCGCCGCGCCGGATCGCGGATCGTCGGCGTGGGGGCCTACCGGCCCACCCGCGTCGTCGACAACCACGAGATCGGCGCCCGCATCGGCGTCAGCCCGCAGTGGATCGAACGCCGCTCGGGCATCGTCACCCGCCGGTTCGCCGGGCCGCAGGAGACGGTCGTCAGCATGGCCGTCGACGCGGGACGCAAGGCGCTCGCCCAGGCCGGGATGAACCCGGCCGACGTGGACACGGTGCTGCTGGCCACCACCTCCTTCACCGGCCAACTCCCCACCGCCGCACCACGGGTGGCCAAAGGGCTGGGAGCCGCCCCCGCCGCGGCCTTCGCCGTGCACGCCGCCTGTGCCGGTTTCTGCTACGCCCTCGCCCAGGCGGACTGCCTGATCCGCTCCGGCGAGGCCGAGACCGTCCTCGTCATCGGCTCGGAGAAGATGACCGACATCGTCGATCCGCACGACAACAGCACCGCGTTCCTGTTCGCGGACGGCGCCGGCGCCGTCGTCGTCACGGCCGGTGACACCCCCGGCATCGGGCCGGTGGCCTGGGGGTCCGACGGCGCACGCCACCGCACCATCGGCATGGGTCCCCGGTCCGCGACCGTGGCCGGCGATCCCGGTACGGGGCCGCCCGTCCTGCGGATAGACGGGCTGGAGCTGTACCGGTGGGCTGTCACCACCCTGCCCGAGGTCGCCCGCGAGGCGGTGCGCACCGCCGGACTGCGCACCGAGGACCTGGCCGCCTTCATCCCGCACCAGGCCAACGCCCGCATCATCGACACCCTCACCGCCTCGCTCGCCCTGCCCCCGTACACCGTGGTGGCCAGGAACATCACCGAGGCGGGCAACACCTCGGCCGCCTCCATCCCTCTCGCCGTCGACGATCTCCTCGCCCGGGGGCTGGCCGCTCGCGGGGACCTGGCTCTGCTCGTGGGGTACGGGGCGGGGCTGGCCTACGCGGCGCAGGTCATCTCGTTGCCCTGAGGAGATCGGGGGCGTCCGCCCCTGCCGTGTCCTCTGCCCCATCCCGTGTCCTCTGTTCGACCTCGGCTGACTGTCCGCCCCCTGCTGACTGTCCGACCTCGGCTGACCGTTCCCTGTCGGCTGACGGTCCCTCCGTTGGCCGACAGGCCCCTTCGGCCGGCTGTCCCGTTTCGTCCTCTGTCCCCCTTCGTCCTCTGCCCCCTTCGTTCCGGATCCCGAGGCCCCGGGGCCCCAACCTCCCGGGGCCCAAGCCCCCTGGCCCCCAAGGCCCCTACCCCCAAGCCCCCAAGCTGCCTGGCCGCCAAGGCCCGAGCCTCGATCCCCCGAGGCCTCAAGTCCTTCGGCAAGCCGCCCGCACTGCCCCGCTCGTCCCACCTCCAGTCACCCAGGAGACCCCCATGCACACGCTCCAATCCGCTCAGCCGCCCGCCCGAACCGACCTCTCCGGCAAGGTCGCCCTGGTCACCGGCGGGGCGGGCGGTATCGGCCTCGCCATCTGCCGGGAACTGATCCGGGCGGGGGCCGCCGTCGCGGCGGGCTACCACTCGTCCGCGGAGGCGGCCGAGGTGGCCGCCGAGCGGTTCGCCCGGCTCGGCGCCGACTTCTCCCTCCACCGCGCCGACGTGTCCCGGGCCGAGGACTGCTACCGCCTGACCGCCGAAACCCTTGAGCGGCACGGCCGCGTCGACATCCTCGTCAACAACGCCGGCATGACCCGCCCGGCGATGGCCACGGACGTGCCCGACAAGGACTGGGACCAGATCCTCGCCACCAACCTCTCCGGCCCGTTCTACCTGGCCAAGCGCCTGCTGCCCGGGATGATCGAGCGCGGGTCGGGCCGGATCGTCAACCTGTCCTCCGTCGTCGGACAGACCGGGACCATCGGCCAGGCTCCCTACGCCAGCGCCAAGGCCGGTCTGATCGGCCTGACCACGTGCCTGGCCCGGGACGCGGCCGTCCTGGCCGCCAAGGCGGGCACCCTCAGCGACACCGGACCGGCCGTGACCGTCAACGCCGTGGCGCCCGGAATGATCGACACGCCGATGACGGACACCATCCCACCCCGCATCCGCACCCGCCTCCTCGCCGGCATCCCCCTCGGACGGGACGGGGCTCCGCACGAGGTCGCCCGCGTCGTCGTGTTCCTGTGCCAGGACGCGTCCTCGTACATCACCGGACAGGTGTGGTCCGTCAACGGCGGCATGCACATGTGAGCACGGGCCGGCGGTGGCGACCACCGTCACCGTCGGCCCCACCGCCCGCGCGTCCCGGGGCGGCGATCCCCTTCCGCCCCAGGCCCACCCCCGCCCGAAGGAGTCCGGCGTGACATCGACACCCCACCCCTTCTTCACGGCCGACGACCGGGAACTCCTCGCCCGGCCCGGCACGCACCTGTCGCGCACCGCACGCCAGGCCGCGCTCGCGGCACGCTGGTTCGCCACCTCCCTCGCGCCGGTCCGGCAGGGCCTGGCCGACCACTGGCCCCAGGCCGTCCACGCCGTCCTCCGAGCGGCGGGCGACAGCGCGACCGCCGCCTCCTCCACCCTCGCCTACGGCGTCGATCACCCGTCCGCCACGCTGGCCGTGCCCGACAAGGGCGACCGGCGCTTCCGCGACGAGGCCTGGCGCACCCACCGCTACTTCCACCTCTTGCAGCAGCTCTACCTGCTCGGTGACCGGCTGGCACACGACCTCGTGGACGTCGCGAACCTCTCCGGCCGGGAGCGCCACCGGGCCCACCTGGCCGTCCAGTTCCTGATGGAGGCCCTGTCCCCGACCAACACCGTGCCGGGCAACCCCGAGGTCCTGCGCCAGGCCGTGCGCAGCCGCGGCGCCAGCCTCGTACGCGGCGTCCGGACCGCCCTGGCCGACCTCGCGCACCACCACGGCCGCCCCCGCCAGGTCGAGCCGTCGGCCTTCACCGTGGGCCGCGACCTGGCCACCACTCCCGGCCGGGTGGTCCTGCGCACCCCCCTGATGGAGCTCATCCAGTACCAGCCGCAGACCCCCACCGTGCACGCCGTCCCGCTGGTGATCAGCCCACCGTGGATCAACAAGTACTACGTGCTGGACCTCGCCCCCGGCCGCAGCCTCGTCGAATGGGCCGTCCGCAACGGGCACACCGTCTTCTGCCCCAGCTACCGCAATCCCGACCGCGACCTCGGCCGCGTCACCTTGGGGGACTTCATGTGCGAGGGGCTGCTCACCGCCTGCCGGGTGACCCAGGAGATCACCGGGTCACCCCAGGTCAACCTCCTGGGCGTCTGCAACGGCGGCACGCTGGCGGTCATGCTCCAGGCCTGGCTCGCGGCCGGCAAGGACGACACCATCCGCAGCACCACCCTGCTCAACACCTACATCGACTTCGCGGACAAGGGCGTCTGGGGCGCCCTGTGCGACGAGGCCACCATCGCCGACGCGGAACGCCTCACCGGCGAACGCGGCCGGATCGACGGGCACGCCCTCGCCCTGCTCTTCGACCTGCTGCGCGGCAAGGACCTGTTCTGGCACCACTTCGTCCGCACCTGGCTGATGGGAGAACGACCCCCCGCCTTCGACCTGCTGTCGTGGAACAACGACGTCACCGACATCCCCGCCGACGCCCACCACGAGTACGTCCACGACCTCTTCCTCGGCAACAAACTGGCCGCGGGCACGCTCACCACCGAAGGGCGCCTCCTGCGCCTGGACCACTGCCACGAGGACGTCTTCGTGGTCGCCGCCCAGAACGACCACCTCGTCCCCTGGTGGTCCGCCTACCAGGGAGCCCGCAGGCTCGCCGGAGACGTCCGCTTCATCCTCTCCTCCGGAGGCCACGTTGCCGGAGTCGTCAACCCGCCGTGCCCCAAGGCGGCCCACTGGTCCCTCCCCGGCCCCCTCCCGTCCGACTCCGATCAGTGGCTCGCCTCCGCGCGGCACCACCGCCTGTCCTGGTGGCAGGCGTGGGCCGACTGGCTGGCCGAACGGTCCGGCGACCGCATCTCCCCGCCGCCCATGGGCAACGACCGCTACCCGGCCGGGGATCCGGCACCGGGGAGGTACGCCCGCCGCTGACGACGTCCCCGTCGGCCCGGGACGCGGGCCCGCCGCTGAGGACGTCCCTGTCCCTGTCCCCGTCCGTGTCCCCGTCCCTGTCCGTGTCCCCGTCTGTGTCCCTGTCCGTGTGCCCGTCCATGTCCCCGTCCCCGCGCCGAACTCCAAGCGGCCGGCCGTCCACCTTCGCCTTCCGCCGACAGCACGCCCCCCCGCGACTCCCGCGACCCCCGCACCCCCCCGCGACCCCGCACCGTGACCGAGGAAGAACCCAACCGAGAAGAGGAAGACATGTTCCCGTTCCCCACACCGACTCTCCCCATCCGCCGGCCCGAACGGGCCGGGCACCGGGTCACCGTGCAGGGCCACTCCACCCTCTACTTCGAGGCCGGCCAGGGGCCCGCCGTCCTCCTCATCCACGGCAACACCGCGACCCCCCGGACCTGGTGGCGGACCATGCACGACCTGTCCACCACCCACCGGGTCATCGCTCTGGCGCTGCCGGGTTACGGCGACACCAGCCCGCTGGAAGAGCCGGAGCACCACGCGATGGTGTCGTTCATCACCGCCTTCCTCGACGAACTGGAGGTGGAATGCGTCGCCGTGGTGGGCGACTCCCTCGGCGGCCTGTACGCCGGAGAACTCGCCCTGGCCCACCCGCACCGGGTCTCCCGCCTGGTGCTCATCGACTCCGCCGGGCTCGGACGCGCGATGAACCCGCTGCTCATCGCGGAGGCCCTGATCCCCCCGCCGATCGGCGAAGCGCTCGTCAACCTGCTCAGCCTGCCAGGCTGGGACATCGGCCGGGTCCTCACCTACGCGCTGATCACCCGGCAGCCCTGGCGGGTCCGGTGCCACATCTGGGCCACCCAGCTGCGGATGTCCCACTCCCGGACCTTCCTGCGGACCTCGCTGCGCGCCGTCCAGCTCAACGGCGGCCCGATGGGTCAACGCCACGTCCTGACCGGCAGGCTCCCGGACATCCGGGTGCCCACGCTGATCATCTGGGGCCTGACCGACTTCGAGTTCCCCGTGTACCAGGCGTTCCTGGCCGCGCGCCGGCTGCCGGACGGTCGCGTGGTCGTCATCCCCGGCGCCGGGCACGGCAGCGTCCTGGACTGCCACGAAGAAATCATGGACGCCCTCGGCCCGTTCATCCGCGACTGGCACCGGCAGGACGGACCTGCGCCGACCGACGAGGAGGGCGACGCCGCCGCCTAGAGACGGGGCACCGTCGCGTCGGATGAGGGCGCCGTCGCGTCGTTGAGGGGCGCTCGCGGTGCGCGGGTGACGATGGCTTCGGCCGGAGGTCGCCCGGTACGGCAGTCATGTCCCTGCGGTGCTGTCCCCGCGGTTCTGCACCTACGGTTCTGCACCTACGGTTCTGCACCTACGGTTCTGCACCTGCGGTTCTGTCCCTGCGGTTCCGCACCTGTTCCTGTCCCACCTGGGGTTCGCGGGTGGGACAGGGCTCGTGGGCGGGGGCGTGCCTCGGGTGGGGGACGTGCCTCGGGTGGGGTGACGGCGGGCCTGCGGGACGGGGGTGGGATCGGTGGTGGTGCCGGGTGGAGCGGGTGACTGGGGCCCCGCTCTGCCCGGCCTTTCGCTGCCGGGCGCGTTCCCCGGCCTTCCCCGGCCGGGCTTGTTCCCTGCCCTTCCTCCGGCCGGGCGCGTTTCCCTGGCCTTCCCCGGCCGGGCGCGTTCCCTGCCCTTCCCCGGTCAGGCGCGCGTCACGCACGGACAGCGCTGACGGGCAGGCAGTCAGCCCAGTGCCCGCAGCAGCTCCGCGCACGCCTGCGCGCAGCTCCGGCACGCCTCGGCGCAGACGGCACAGTGCTCGTGGGCCTGCGCATGCCGCCGGCACTCGTCCGCACAAGCACGGCACATCGCCGCGCACGCCTCCACGGCGGCCCGCCGGACCGGGCCGCCGACGGCTCCGCGGGACAGCACCCGGGCCGTCGCCTCGCAGACGTCCGCACAGTCCAGATCCGTCCGCACGCAGACGCGCAACTCCGCCACCCGCTCCTCGAACAGACAGGCATCCGCACACGCCGTACACGCCTGCGCACACACGAGACACCGCTCCACACAGGCGGCGATCAAACCCCGCTCGACGTGCCCCGGCTCTTCGGGGTGGGCGCGCAGCATCCGCTCGGCCGTGGACATCGTCACTCCGTTCCGGTGAGGACATGGGGCGGGGGTGGGGGAGAGGGGAAAAGCAAAGGGATCGGACCGGCGGGCCTCGGAGTCCGCCGCAACGGTTGCCGTGAAACTGGCACATATCCTTGCATTTATCGTCAACCGGGCATGCGTGCGACACGCCGCAACCAGCAGCTTCGTCGTATGAACGAGTTGCCGCACGGGTCGAACACGCCACAGGGGCTGACGCCGGACTGGTGGCGGGAGACGGGCGTGGTGGTCTCGATGCCGGTCTCCACGCCCCCGGCGGCTGGACGCGGCTGGAGGTGGCCAAGGAGACCGAAGCCGTCTTCCGGCTCGTCCGGATCATCGAGGACACTTTCGCCCAGCAGAGCCGCCACCTGCGGGTGCGATGTGTCACCGCCCTGGCCAATCAGGTCGTGGCCGGATCCAACTACGCTCTGGGGCTGCACGCCGAGGAGAACGGCACCACGGTGCGGCACGACGCGATCGTCTTCGACCAGCTCCGGACCGATGCCTCCGAGCTGACCGCCTTCGACGGGCGGCGGTTGAAGGGCCACTGGGACGGCACCACTTCGTCCCGGTCGTTGTTCGCGACCTTGGCCGACCAGCGGACGGCCTCGTCCCACGGGCGCGCGCTCAGGGGACGAGGGACCACCGGACCCGCCGGCCCGCCGGTCACCCGTCCGGCACCGCTGCCCACAGCTCCGCGCGGGAGCCGTTCGGTCCCGGGCCTTCGCACCGCCGCCCCGCGGCCAGGCAGGCCCGGGCCAGGGCGACCGCCTCCCACGTGTCGCAGTCGAACGACACGCCGTGGACGTCCGGCACGTACCGCAGTGCCAGACCGCCCGTCAGCGAGCGGATCGGCAGCCCGGTCAACGCCCCGTACCGCTCGGTCAGCGACGCGATCCCGCGACGGAGGGCGTCGGCGCGGTAGGCGGCGAACAGCGGGTTGTCCCGGCCCTGCGTCTCCCACATCACCACCCCGTCCGCGCCCGACTCCACCACCTGCGCCGGCAACTGCTCGACCGCCTCCCGCCGCACGAACGGCAGGTCCGCCGCCAGTACCACGACCAGCGGCGTGTCCACGGCGCGCATGCCGGCCGCCAGGGCCGCCAGCGGCCCGCCGTGAACCGGCTCCTCCCGTACGTGCCGCACCGGCCGGAGGGTGGGCCGGGGCGGCCCCACCACCACCGTCGTCCGCGCCCCGGAGCACGCCAGCACGGCGTGATCGAGCAGCGTTCTGCCGCCGACCGGGACCAGGGGCTTGTCCGCCCCGCCCAGCCGCCGCGCGCGCCCTCCGGCGAGCACGACGGCGTCGTAAGGCTCGGGACGGGTCTTCGCGCCCGGCCGCGCGGTGCGTTCCCTTCCGGCGGTTCCGACCCTTCCGGCGGTCTCGGGAACGGGGACAGGGACGGAAACGGGGACGGGGACGGGACCGGACGCCGACCACGCTCCCGCGCGCCGGCTGCGGTGCTGTCTGGCGTGCGCCTGCCTGGGAAACATGCGTCGACCTCCTGGGCCTTCGGTGAGGAGGGAGAGGAGGGAAGAGACATCGGTGCGGTGCGCGGGGAAAGAGCGACAGGAGTCCACACCGCGGAGTCCTTCCTATGGGGCTATTCCCTGAGGCCGGGGCACGGCACCCTGCCGTCGGTGACGAGCGCGGAATGCGCGCGGCCCGCCCTGACCGGGGGTGTGTACGGTCGTTGGCCATGACTGGTGACTGGCGCGAGGACCGGATCGGCAGTGCGCTCCGGGGCGAAAACCCGACGGTCCTCCGGAGGCTGGAGGCGGCGTTCGCGGTGATCGGGGACGTGCAGTTCCTGCCGGGGTACTCGGTGCTCCTGGTGGACGACCCTTCGGTGCAGCGGCTTTCGGAGCTCCCGAAGAGCAGGCGGCTGGCGTTCCTGTCCGTCATGGACGCGCTGGGGGAGGCCGTCGAACGCGCCTGTAGGCGGCTGGACCCGGCCTTCCGGCGGGTCAATCTGGAGATCCTGGGGAACACCGACCCCTTCCTCCACGCGCATGCGTGGCCGCGGTTCGACTGGGAGCCCGCCGATCTCGTGGGGCGGCCGGTGTGGTTGTACCCGCGCGCGCGGTGGAGCGACGAGGAGTACGCGCTCGGCCCGCGGCACGATGCGGTGCGTGCGGCGATCGGTGAGGAACTGGACCGCCTCGTCTCCTGACGCGTTCGGGGTGCTGAGCGGTAGCCGAGGGGAACCTACGGGCGGGAGCGAGGCGGGGATGGGGGCCCGTCCTCGCGCGGACGGCGGGTCCGTTCCCCGCACGGACCGATCGGCCGGGATCCGGCTTTCAGCAGGGCGGACGACCGTAAGTCGACGATCAACTGGTCTGGACCACGGCAGGTCTGACCGTTATGGTCCTCTCGGACGGGCGCACCGTGCGACGCCGTTCCGTCCACGGCCGGGCAGTGCTGCCCGGACCGCACGTTCGCCCCGCTCAGCCCCCCACCCCCTTGCCAGCTCTGCCCCTGGGACCGTCCGTGATCGATGTCGTGGTGGTACTCCGGGTCGAGGACGCCGTCCTCGACTTCCTCTCCGTCCTTCTCGACACCAGCGGTGACCGTGATGGTCATCTCGGTGACAACGATGTCCATGTAGTGATCGCCGAACGTGCCGAGACCTGCGTCCTGCCCGCAGGTGCCGACGCCGCCGAACGGCTCGCCCCGCTCGCGTCGCGGGTGGGCCCGATCGACGAACGCGCCGCCTCCCCAGGCCCGGCCGTGCTCGCCGACCTGATACGCCGGGCCGCGGCCGGGCGGCCCGCCCGCGTCTGGACCCACTCTCCCGCCGACAACCGCCGCAGCCGGGGCCGGGTCGGCCGGGACACCGCCCTCGCCTGCGCGCCACCGCAAGACCCGGATGCCGGCACGTCCGCGCCGTTCGAGGTGTGGCACGCCGTCGGGTACTCGCCCTACCTCCAGTTCGTCAGCGACCTGGACCGGCCGCTGGACCGCGCGCGGATCGCGGCGAAACTCGACTTCGTCAACGGCGCCTGCGAGCACCTGCTCACTGCCGCGTCGCCCGAGTTCGTGGTGCAGACGCCCCGTATTCCCGCCATCGAACGGTTCTTCGCCGCCGACGCCGAGGAACGGGAACGCCTCTTCGCCCTGCTCGCGAGTCTGGACGACGAGGCGGCGCTGGTCGCCGACCCGTGGGAGTTCCACGACTCCCCGTACGAAGCGCGGCGGCTGGACGCCACCGCCGCGTGGGTGCTGCGGCACTGCCCTCCCGCCACGGGGCCGGTGGTGGAAGTCGGCGCCTGCGAAGGGGCCTTGACGTCGCGGTTGGCGGCTCAGGGGCACCTTGTCCACGCCACCGAGCCCAACGCGCACTTCCGGTCCCGGCTGAGCGCCGCGCTGGGCGGCGCGGAAGGCGTGACGATCGGCTCCGAGGACCTTGCCGAGCTGGCGAAGGAATCCGGCTCCCGCGCCGCCGGCTACCTCCTGATCGAAATGCTGTATTACGACCAGGACCTGTCGCTGCTCGACGCCCTGCCCACCGATCTCCTCTTCCTCGCGCTGGAGCCGGAGGCACTGGAGAGCCGGGTGCGTCCCTGGCTGGCCGGGAGCGCGGTGTGGCGGGTCGCCGAGGAAGTGCCGCTGGTGGCCCCCTCGGTGGAGACGGTCTGCGGAGGCCGCGCCTATCTGAGCAAGCGGGGGAGCACCGGGGTGCTGCTGCGGCGTGCCGCTGCTTGAGCCGTGCGAGGCGTTGATCCGTACGAGGTGTTGAGCCGTACGAGGTGCCCGTTCCCACGCGGTGCCCGCGTCGGTGCCCGCGCCGGTGGGCGGGCCCGGCTTGATGGTGCGCGATGGTGACGAGTCGGTGGTGCCGGATGGTGACGAGCCGGTGGTGCCCGATGGTGACGAGTCGGTGGTGTCCGGGCGGTGAGACGGCCGGAGCTCCCGGATCCGACCCCCGTGCGGGCGCCGCCGACGGGCCTACCGGGCGGCCGTACGGTTCCCGTCCTCGTCCTCCGTCTTCGCCTCACGTCCTCGTCTGCCTTCCTCATTTCCCGTCCTCGTCCGCAGGTTTCCCCTTCTCTCCCTCTCCCTCTCCCTCCCCCTTTCCCGAGCTCCCGCCGTGCCGTTTCGCACGCGTCCCCGCTGCCCGGTCCGCCCCGCCCCGTCCCGCGCGTGAAACCCGTACGGAACGGGGGCGCGTACGGGGAAAGCGCTGATGAGCGCTTTCCCCGGCACGGCACCGCCCCACCCCCGCCCCCTCACGGAAGGCTGCCGATGCGTGCTGCCGTCTCTCTGGTGAACGCCTGTCTGATGCCTGCCTACGCGGGCCGGACGCCCCCCGAATGGATTCTGCGGGCCCTGGACCAGGGGCTGGCGGGAGTGGGGCTGTTCGGTACGAACTTCCCGGCCGCCTCGGGGTCGGTCCGTGAGGAGATCGCCGACCCGCTGCGCGCCGTCCGGCCCGACCTGCTGATCGCGCTGGACGAGGAGGGCGGGGACGTCACCCGCCTCGACTACCACCGCGGCAGCGTCTACCCGGGCAACCACGCGCTCGGCGCCGTGGACGACCCGGCGCTGACCCTGCGGGTCAACGCCGCCATCGCCCGCGACCTGCTGGCGGCGGGCGTCAACCTGTGCCTGGCGCCCTGCGCGGACGTCAACTCCCGTCCGGACAACCCGATCATCGGGGTCCGTTCCTTTGGCGACCGGCCCGACGTCGTCGCCCGGCACACCGCGGCGGCGGTGCGCGGGCTCCAGGAGTACGGCGTCGCGGCGACCCTCAAACACTTCCCCGGGCACGGTGACACCCGTACCGACTCGCACAGCGCTCTGCCGGACATCCCACGGGACCTGGCGGCGCTGTCCGCCGTCGAGCTGCCCCCGTTCGCGGCCGGGATCGCGGCCGGGGCGAAAGTGGTGATGACGGGACACATCCGGCTCGGCCTCCTCGACGACCTGCCCGCGACGCTCAGCCGCCGCGTCGTCACCGGACTGCTGCGCGAGGAGCTGGGCCACGAGGGCGTGGTGATGACCGACGCGCTGGAGATGGCGCCGATCGTGGACCGCTGGGGGTACGGCGGGGCCGCGGTCGCCGCGCTGGCCGCCGGGACCGACCTCGTCCTGCTCGGCGCGACCGACGGCGAGGAGCTGCTGCCACAGATCCACGAGGCGGTCGCCGCCGCGTTGCGCGACGGCACGCTCTCGGCGGACCGGCTGGAGGAGGCCGCGGCCCGGGTCGCCGCGCTGCGTGCCTGGGCCGATCCGACCGGGCGGCCGGTGCCGGGGCGCCTGCCGGTGCCGGGGCGCACGGGCGCGGCCAAGGACATGGACGCGGACGTGGACGCCGTCGGGCTCGTCGCGGCGCGCCGGGCGCTGCTGGCGCACGCGCTGCCGCCCGCCACCGGGCGCCCCGTGCACACGGTGCGGCTGGCGGCGCACGTCAACCTGGCGGTGGGGGAGGCTCCCTGGGGTCCGGCGGCGGCGCTGAAGGACCTGGACGCGCTCGCCTCCGCGCTGGACGTCGCACACGGCACCGACGCGGCGGACATTCCGCTGCCCTCCGGCGGGCCGCTCGCGGTGGTCGTCCGCGACGCCGCCCGCGATCCCTGGCAGCTCGCCACGCTGGAGGCGCTGCGCGCCCGCCGCCCGGACCTGATCACCGTCGAGATGGGCCTCGGCCTCCCGCTGCCGCCGGACGCGCCGCCGACGCTGCTCACCCGCGGCGCCGGGCTCGCCAACGCCACCGCCGCCGCGGAACTGCTCGCGGGCCGCGATCGGAGTGGTCGGAGTGGTCGGAGTGGTCGGCCGCGGGTGAGGGGAGTCGCGTCATGACCGGGCTCGTCACGAAAGGGCTCGTTACGAAAGGGCCGGTCACGACCGGGATCGTCAGGGCTGGTGACGGAGGAAGCCTCGGCGGTGGGTACGACGCCTGTGTCGGCCTGGGCTACCACTGCGAGTCCACCTACCAGATACGCCGCATCACCGGACGGGACCGCGCGCACTTCTTCGACTGGCTGGACCTGGACTTCGAGTCGGTGGTCGAGACCATCGAGGCGGACTTCGCCCAGGTGCTCCGCCCGGGCCTCGTCGAACCGTTCAGCGACGGCCTGTGCGCCCTCGACCGGGGCGCCGACATCCGCTTCTTCCACGACTTCCGTCCGGCCGTCCCGGGAACCCCGCTCACCCAGGCGGACATCGACGAGCAACTGCCCGCCGTGCGCGCCAAGTTCGCCGCGCTGGCCGACCGCTGGCGGGCGCTCGCCGGGTCCGGTGCGCGGGTCCTGTACGTGCACCACGACGCGTTCGACGAGCTGACCGCGCGGGACCTGCGCCGACTGCGCGCGGTGATCGCGGCCCAGCACCCGGGGCACCGCTTCGACCTGTACTGGCTGCGCCGCACGCCGCCGCCGGACGCCGACACCCTGCCGCCGGACATCGGTTGGGGCACCGTCGCCGCCGCCCCCGGCCGCTGGGAGGGCGACGACGCGGAGTGGGACGCGGCGCTCGGCCCGTATCTGGCCCCCGATGCGGTGGGCCGTCTTTCCGTTCCGGTCGGTCCGGTCCCTGCCGTTCCGATGCCTTGACGCACGTCCAGTGACGAACGTCCGGACGCCCCCTTATGAACGTCCGAATTCCCCCGATGCTCGCCCCTTACCTACCGCCCCTTGACGTACGTACGAGAGAAGCTCGCGATGTCTGATCCCACCCCGCCCCGCACCGTCATCCTCTCCCCGCATTTCGACGACGCCGCGCTTTCCCTGGGCGGCCTGATCCCCATCCTGCCCGGCCCCGTCACCGTCGTGACCGTGTACGGCGGCGCCCCCGCGCCCGGCCGCCCCGTCTCCTGGTGGGACAGCACCTGCGGCTTCTCCACCGCCGCCGAGGCGCACGGCGCCCGGCTGGCAGAGGACGCCCGGGCCTGCGAACTGCTCGGCGTCCGGCGGGTGGTGCTCGACCACCCCGACGGCCCGTACGGCGACGGCGAGGAACTGACCGGCATCGACGCCTACCTGCGCACGCTGCCGCCGGAGACCACCGTCCTGCTCCCCCTCGGCACCAACCAGCACGACCACGGGAAAGTGCGTGACCGGGCGCTGCGCGTGCTGGCCGAACTCGGCGCGCCGCTGCCGCTGATCTACGCCGACCTGCCCTACACCGGGCACCTGCCCGAGTGGGCCACCGACGGCGCCGACGACGCGCTGTGCGGCAACGAAACCTACGGCCTGGCCTACCAGGACGTACGCCACCGCTACCGCACCACCGTGGCGTACGAGCTGTCGCTGACGGACGAGCAGTGGGCCCGCAAGCGCGCGGCCGTCCTCAGCTACGCCTCCCAGCTCGCGCCGCTCGCCGCCGATCACGGCAGCCTGGCGGCGCGCTCCGGCCCGCTGCGTGCCGAGCGCGTCTGGTCCCTCGCGCCGCTCGCGTCCCCCGGGGATCCGTCGTGAGCCCCCGGCCGGTCCTCCAGGCTCGCGGCCTGGTGAAGGACTACCGGCGCGGCCGGGTCGTGGACGGTGTCGACCTCGTCGTCCACGAGGGCGAACGGGTGGGCCTGCTCGGGCCCAACGGCGCGGGCAAGACGACCACGCTGCTGATGTGCCTGGGCGCGGTCGAACCGGACGCCGGGGAGGTGACCGTCCTGGGCCACCGGCTGCCCGCGGCGCGCTCCGCCGCCATGCGGGGCGTGGGTTTCGTGGCGGGTTACCTGCCGCTGCCGGACCGGCTGAAGGTCCGCGAGTACCTGCGCCTGTACGCCGATCTGTACGGGCTGCGCGCGCCGAAGGCGTCGGTCGCGGCGGCCCTGGAACGGTTCGGGATCGGCCACCTCGCCGACGCCATCGGCACCGAACTCTCCAGCGGCCAGCGCACCCTCGTCGGCATCGCCAAGGCGACCCTGCACGCGCCCCGGCTGCTGGTCCTGGACGAACCGAGCGCCGCGCTGGACCCGGACGTCGCGCTGCGGGTGCGCACCGGACTGCTGGAACTGGCCGCGGAACAGGGCACCGCACTGCTGGTGACCAGCCACGACATGACCGAGGTGGAGCGGCTGTGCGCCCGGGTCGTCTTCCTGGCGGCCGGCCGGGTACGGGCCGACGGCACGCCGCGGGAGATCGCCGGGCGGTACCGGCAGCAGGACCTGGAAGGCGTCTTCCTGCACTTGGCGCGGGAGCGGGCCGGGGCCGGGACGGAGGCAGCCGGGGCCGGGACGGAGCGGGCTGGGTCTGGGACACAGCGGGCCCGATCCGGGACGGATGCGGCATGAGCGCTTCGGCTTCCGGTGATGGCCGGATCGTTTCCGCTGCCGGTGATGGCCGGGGCGCCTCCACTACCGGTGACGGCCTGGCCGCTTCGGCTACCGACGACGGCCGGATCGCGCCCGCCGGCGACGGCCGGGCCGTGCCCGCCGGGCCGCCGTCCTCGCCGCACGGCGGGCTGCGTGGCCCGGTGTCCGCGAGCGCGCACCGTGTCGGCGCGGTGGCGCGGCGGCACTGGCACGTTCTGCGCCGCAGTCCGCATCGTTTCTTCGACGTCCTGGTGTGGCCGGTCGTGGACACCCTCCTCTACGGCTCGATCGGCCTGTTCGCCGCGCAGGCCGCGGACGCGGCCGGGGCGCGGAGCACCGGTACGGCCGTCGCGGTGTTCCTGCTCAGTGGCACGGTCCTGTGGCACCTGGTGCATCAGACGCAGATCTCGCTGGCCACCGGGTTCCTGGAGGAGACCTGGTCGCGCAACCTGCTGGGGCTGCTCGCCACGCCGCTGCGGGGCTGGGAGTACCTGGCCGGGATCGGCCTGTTCGCCCTGGTTCGTACGGCGCTGAGCACCCTGGCGGTGGCCGCGCTCGCCTTCGCCGCGTACACCTTCGACGTGACGACGCTGGGCGTGGGGCTGCTGCCGGTCGCGGCGCTGCTGCTGGCGTGCGGCTGGGCGGTGGCGCTGGCGGTGGTCGGCCTGGTGCTGCGCTACGGCAGCGGGGCCGAGGCGCTGGCCTGGGGCGCGCTGTCGGTGGTGATGCCGCTGTCCGGGGTGTTCTATCCGGTGTCCACGCTGCCCGGTGTGCTGCGCCCGGTGGCGGAGGTGCTGCCCACCACCCACGCCTTCGCGGCGGGCCGCGCGCTGGCCTCCGGGCAGGGGATGCCGTGGCGTGAGCTGGGGCTGGCGGCCGGTGGCACGGCGGTGCTGCTGGTGCTGGCCCTGGTCTTCCTGGGCCGGATGCTGGCCGCCTTCCGTCGGCGGGGGCTGGTGACGCGGTACTCGTGACGCGCGGGGGCCGCGTCCGACGGGGGAGGGGACGGTCCGGGAGCCGTGGCCCGCGCCGTCGTGGGACGCTCGCGAAGCGGGGATGGGGCGGTGGGGCCGGACGCGCGGGTCCGTTCCGGGTCCGTTCTTCGGGGATGACTCTGACGAACGGGCCCGCGCGGCCGTCTCCTGTCCCGCTGTCACCGCTCATCGGTCGCGTCGGTGCGCCGATGTGACGACGATCATCGGTCGCGTCGGTGCGCCGATGTGACGACGATCATCGGTCGCGTCGGTGCGCCGACGTGACGACGATCATCTGTGAGCGGCCCGCAAGGTCACGATTGCGATCGCGTCTTTTCCTGGTCCCGTGCGAGAGACAAGATCACACAATGCGATGGATGAAGCGGCGCACGCCCGTCACCCCCTGCCCCCGCTGTGCCGAAGGCGTCCTCCGGTGGGAGGGCGACGAGGACGGCGTGCCCGCCGCGTACACGTATCCGGTGCTGCGCTGCACGGCCTGCCGCACGGAGTACGACCAGGACGAGGTGACCCCCGTGTACCCCGCTCCTGTCGGCGCTCCTGTCGGCCGGGAAGCGGACGACGCGTCCATACGGGCGGACGCGTCGGGTTCGGAGTCGATATCGGCGACTGTGCCGATACCCGCAGATATACCAGGACCTGTGCCGATACCGGCGGACGTGCCCGGCCCCGCCCCGACCTCACCGCCGGTGGTCCCGGCTCCGCCGGCACAGGCTCCGGCTCTGCCGCCAGAGCATCTTGTGCCCCCTTCAGGTGCACCCGTTCCAAGGCCGGAGGTTCCTGCCGCCCCGAGACCGGAGGCCCCGGCCCCGCCTTCGGGCGCTCCCGCCCTGCCCCCGGAGCCCCCGGCTCTGCCACCCGAGGCCCTGACGCCGCCACCCGAGGCCCCGGCGCCGCCTCCGAGCGCCCCCGTCCCGCGACCAGCTCCCCCGGCCTTGCCACCCGCGCCGCCGGCCCTCCCCCAGGCGGCCCCCGCCTTGCCGCCGGACGCGCCCGTCCTGCCACCGCCGCCGCGACCGGCGCAATGGCCGCCCCCGCCACCCGTCCCGGCCGCCGAGGCGCCCCGGGCCGCCGTCACCGCCGCCGAGCAGGTCATGCACGCCCGTGGGCTGGCCCCGCTCGTTCCCTGCCCGGGCCTCCACGAGCCGTGGCCCGCCATCTGCCGGCAATGCGGCCGGCAGGTGGCTCCCACCTACTACGCGATCAAGTCGGGGGCGCCCGCCGGGTGCGGCTGCACCGCGCCTCGCGGCCGTCGCCGCTGACTCCACCCGCACGTCCCCGTGGCGCCCCGCCGGTCGGTGAACCAAAGACCCGGCGGCGGGGCGCGACACCACCTGGCCGCGGGCACCCGGCGCGGCACCGTCCCAGCCGCAGGCACCCGCGCGGCCTCAGCGGCGCTAGTGAGCGCTCGCGGACGCTCGTCAGCACTCTGCGATGCCGACGGGAAGCACCGAAGCACACCGAAGCACAACGAAGCACACCGAAGCACACCGAAGCACACCGAAGCGCACCGAAGCACACCGAAGCCCCCACCCGGCCTTCGGACTCAGCCGGGCACGCGTATGGCCAAAAGGGCGACGTCATCCTCGTTGTCGGCCGGGCGGGTCCGCTCCAATAGGCGGTCGGTGAAGGATTCCAAGGGGCGGTGGGCCAGGGCCGCGGCGTGCTGGCGCAGTCGGTCCAGTCCTTTGTCGATGGAGTGGCCCGGGGATTCGACCAGGCCGTCGGTGTAGAGCAGGAGGGTGGACCCGGGCGGCAGGGTCAGGGTCGCGTTGGGGCGCGGCTCGTGGGTTGCGGTGCCGAGGAGGATGCCGTGGCCGTCGGTGAGGTAGTGGGTCACGCCTTCATGGGTGACGAGGAGGGGCGGCGGGTGGCCGGCGTTCGTCCAGGTCAGGGTGAACTGCCCGTCATCGTCCTCGGTCATCCGGGCGAAGACCATCGTGGCCATGGAGACCTCGGCGATGCGCAACGAGGTGTCGTCCAGCCACTCGACGATCTTGCTCGGGGACTCCTGCCGTGACCAGGCGTGGGCGCGGAGCATGTTGCGCAGCTGGGCCATGCCGGCCGCGGCGTCCAGGTCGTGGCCGACGACATCGCCGATGGCCAGGGCCGTGGTGCCGTCGGTGAGGGTGAAGGCGTCGTACCAGTCGCCGCCGACCTGCGAGGCGTCGGGCGCGGGGAGATAGCGGGCGGTCATGCCCAGCCCTGGGACGCGCGGCAACTGGGGCAGCAGATGACGCTGCATGGTCTCGGCGACCTTGCGTTGCTGCTGGTAGAGGCGGGCGTTGTCCAGGGCCAGCCCGGCCCGCCGCGTGATGTCCTCCAGCAGGGCGATGTCCTTCGCCGTGAAGCGTTCCGGTCGTTCGGCACGGCCCAGCGTCAGGGCCCCCAGCACGTCCCGCAGGCCGCGGATGGGGGCGATGGCCGCCGAGTGCATTCCGGTGGCCTTGAACAGATGGCGCTGCTCGACCGCGATCCCCGAGTCCGGTGGCCCTTGGTAGGTCTCGGGCCCGGCCAGCGAGGAGGCGGCGCCGCGCAGCGCGCGGGACAGGGGCATCGGGGACTCCTGAGGCACCGGCGGCATCGGCCCTTGAAGGTCTTCCCGTTCCACCAGTTTGTCGTTCTCCGCGTGGACGACGGCGGAGCGCACCACCTCGTCGCGCTCGGTGATCAGGTCGATGACGGCCCAGTCCGCGAGGCGCGGCACCACCAGGCTCACCAGTCGGCGCAGTGCCTCGTCGACGTCCAGGGTGGAGGTCAGCAGCGTGGTCGTCTCGGCCAGCAGCGCCAGCCGCTCCCGTTCGGAGAGGGCGGTGGTGGCCGGCTCGGCGTCGTCGATCGGGTGGAAGACCACGAGGGTGGCCATGGAACCGTCACCGGTGTCGCAGGTCGTGATCAGCCACGACACCGGCAACAGGGAGCCGTCGCCGCGCTCCATCCACTCGCCCGTCCCCTGGTCGGTACGTCTGGCCAGCGAGGTCTCCCGGATCCGGCACTGCGTCCGCGGGACGGGCTCCCCGCGGCGGTTGCGGTGCAGCAGATCGTGCGCGTCCCGGCCGACGAGTTCCGCGGCAGACCTGAGCAGCAGTTCCTCCGCCCGGGCGTTGACGGCGATGACGCAGCCCTGGTCGTCCGCCGCGTAGGCACCGGTGCCCAGGGTGGCCAGGGTCTTGGCGAGCGCCTCCGGAGCAGGGCGCACAGGCCGTTCGTCCACCGTGTCGGCCGCATCGGCCTCTGTCATTACCTGCCTCCCCTGGCCGCGGGCGCGCCTGCGGCCGGCTTCTGTTCCTGTCGACTTGCCGTTCCCCGATGTGGGGAACTGACACGTGCGGGGGCGCAGGATGACCGATTTTCTTCGAAAGGTGAAGATGAGGGGAGGGGTGGGCGAGGGCTGGGCGCCGCGCGCCGTGACCTGAGGGGCGGCCGGTCTGGATGCCTGCCCCCGAAGCTCGGCCTCGGACCGCCGAACGTCGAACTCCAGATCTAAACATCACTCGTTGTCATTACGCTGATTCCATTGGTCATGTTGATGCGAAAAATGGAAATGCTTTCTTTGGAGTGGATGTCGGTTCGGACGGATTCAGGGCGGATCGGAATCTTCTCCTTGATTTCCCTTCCTTGATTGTCGCTATTGTCGCGCGGCGATTTCTTGTTGCCGGCGGGCTGGGCGCGCCGGGGCGCGGTGCGGTTACCGCTGTGCGGTTATCGCCGTGCGGTTATCACCGTGTGGTTATCGCCGTGCGGTCATGGCGGTTCGGGCGCCAGGTATTCCATCAGCGAGTCACGCTGAAAGGGGGTGATCAAGTGGGGGCGTCGTCGCGAGTTGTGCCAGCAGACCGTCAAGACGCGTGCTCGGGCGAAGGGGCGGTCCACGGGGCCGACGGTGGCCAGCATTTCCAAGGCCGCGAGTCGTATGCGGAGCACGCTCAGGGACACCGTCAGAGGCCGCGCCTGCCATCGCAGGGGCTTGAGGTAGTCGATGCGCTGGCGGAGGGTCAGATGGACGAGCTGCGGCCCCGGGCCCTCCCGGTCTTCCCGCCCTTTCGTCGCTTCGTCGATGTGCCGGATGAAGGCGGCTCGCGCGTCTTCGACGTAGGACACCATGGCCGCATCGCCGACGATTCCGTAAGCGTTCATGTCGGCCCAGCGCATGGCCGCACCGTACATGAACGTTTTCATGGCGACATTCCTTTTCCTGGTTGATTCGGATCGGCTCCCCGGTCGCGGGGATTTCCCGGTCGAGTCGGGTTACCGGGCGAGTCGGATTCCCGGCCGAGCGGGTTCCCGACCGAGTGAGCGGGTTCCCGACCGAGCGGATTCCCCGGTCCCACCCGCTTTCCGACCGCCCTGATGCCGACTGCCCATGGCTACCCGTCGTACATCGGTCCATCCCGGATACGCGCCCGCTGGAGGCGACATGCCTGCACATGACGAGGGACGGATCCGCCTTGCGGTGCGGGAACTGGCGCGCTTCCTGGGGGCGGACATGGACGACCCGGAATTCCTCGCGGACCCCCACCGGTATCTCACCCCGGCGCACCGCCGGGCTCCACTGCACCGATTGCCGGGCGGAGCCGTGGCCGTTCTGGGCCACTCCGCCTGTACCCAAGTGCTGCGCGACCCGCGGTTCGGCCACGGCGCCGACGCGTTGTACGACCCGACCTTGCTGGGGGTGCCCGCGCGGTCCTTCCTCCAGTTGGACGGCCCGGAGCACACCCGGCTGCGCGGGCAGGTCGCGGGCCGCTTCGGCGCGCGCGGGGTCCAGGCGCTCGGCGAGGACGTCACCCGCTACAGCACCGGCCTGGCGCGCGGCTGCGCCGGGCGCCAAGGGGACTTCGTCGGTGACTTCGCCGAACCGTTGGCGATGGCGGTCATCAGCGACGTGCTGGGGGTGCCGGCCGAGGAACGTGCCGCCTTCCGGCACGACGCCCGGCTGGTCATCCACGGCCTGGACCAACCGGCGCGGAGCACGGGGGAACGGACCGTGGAGGAAGGAAGCACAGAGGAACAGGCCGTGGAGGACCAGGCCGCAGAGGAACAGGTCGTGGAGGACCAGGCCGGGGAGGAACGGACCACGGAGGAAGGAAGCGCAGAGGACCAGGCCGAGGAGGAACGGACCTCCGAGGACCGGGCCACGGAGGAAGCCACCGCCCGGGCCCGCTTCCGGCTCGTCCGCTTCTTCGGCCGCCAGGCGCGGGCGCGGCGCGGCACCGCGCGCGACGACCTGGTGAGCGCCCTGCTGCACCGGCCGGGTGACCGCCTGCCCGACATCCGGGAACTGGTGACCACGTGCAGCCTGCTGCTGAGCGCCGGGTTCGACACGACGGTCGGCCTCTTGTCGTACGCCGTCCAGGAACTGGGACGGCTCCCGGAGGCGGACGGGTGGGCCCTGGCCCGCGATCCGCGGACAGTGGGCGCGGTGGTGGAAGAGGCGCTGCGCTGCCAGCCACCCGTCCAGGTCGCGCCGCGCGCCGCGGTGTGCGACGCGGACGTGGCCGGGCTGCCGGTCCCGCGCGGCACCGTCGTGCTGCCGCTGCTCGGGGCGGCCAACCGTGACCCGGAGGTCTTCGACGACCCCGAGGCCTTCCGCCCCGGCCGCCACCTCGCCCGGCCGGGCCCGCCCCCGGCACCACCCCGCGTCCGGCACCTGTCCTTCGGGGCCGGGCCGCACTTCTGCCTGGGCGCGGCCCTGGCCCGGCTGACCGCGCACCGCGCGCTGACCGTCCTGGCCGCCTGCCCGCCACGGTTGCGCGCGGCACCACCGGCCCACCACAAGAGCCTCGTGGTCCGCGGACTGCGCCACCTGCCGGTCTCCTGGCCCCTCCCGCGCACCGACCCGGAGCCCGGGCTCCCGCACACGGCCGTCGCCCACAGTGCGTCGGCATGCCCCTTCTTCCACCCGTAAGGAGCGCCACATGACGAGCAGCCTCTTCCCACAGGTGGTCGGCGAACTGGAGCGGTCCTTCGACATCGACCCAGGCACCGCCACGCCCGACACGACGTTCGAAGCGCTGGGCCTGGACTCCCTGGCCCTGCTGGAGCTGGTGACCCGTTACGAGGACGAGCACGGGGCCGAACTGTCCGACGACGCGCAGGACCGGCTGAGCACCACCTCCACGCTCGCCGACGTCTGCGCCGTCCTCGAACAGTGCCTGCCCGGCAGCGGTGGAGCGGCCACGGGTGGCGGGTCCGCCGGTGGAGCGGCCACGGGTGACGCGCCCACCGGTGCTCCGGCCACGGGGGACGCGCCCACCGATGGAGCGTCCACGAGCGACGCGCCCACAGGCGAAGCATCCACCGCCCGCGCCGTCCCGCCCACAGGTCGGACCTCGTGACCGCCCCCGTGGCCGTCACCGGCCTGGGGCTGCTCACACCGGCGGGTACGGGGGAGCGGGCGATGTGGGACTGCCTGTGCCGGGCGCGCTCGACCGCGCTGCTCGACCCCGCCCTCACCGACATGCCGGTGGACTTCTCCTGCCGTGTGCCCGCCTTCGGCCTGGGCAGCGTCCAGAAGATCGCGTGGCGGACCAACCGCTTCATCCAGATGGCCGTGGTGGCGGCCCGGATGGCGGTCGTCGACGCCCACCTGACGCCCGGGCGGTGGGACCGCCGGCGCGTCGGCGTGGTGATGGGGGTGGGCGCCGCCAGCATGGAGCACTGGCCCGACGAGGTGGAGAAGCTGCTGCGCGGCCGGTTGCGCGCGGTCTCCCCGCTGTCCCTGCCGCGGTCCATCCCCAACATGGCGTCCGGCGAGATCGCCATGGACCTCGACGTCGCCGGCCCGAACCTGGTGGTGTCCACCGCCTGCGCTTCGGGGGCCAGCGCTCTGGGGGTGGCCAAGGACCTGCTGGCCGCCGACCGCTGTGACGTCGTACTGGCGGGCGGGGCCGAGTCACCGCGTGCCTCCGCGCTGGTGGCGCTGTGCTTCGCGCGGATGTCGGTGCTCTCCCGGCGGCGCCACGACCCGCCGGGCGCCTCGCGGCCCTTCGACGCCGACCGCGACGGTTTCGTGCTGGGCGAGGGCGCCGCCGTCCTCGTCCTGGAGAAAGCCGAGCACGCCCGGAGCCGCCGGGCCGCGGTGCGCGCCTGGCTGTCCGGCTACGGCGCTTCCGCCGACGCCTACCACCCCACCACCCCGGACCCGGAGGGGAAGGGCGCCATCGCCGCCGTCGGCGCCGCCCTGGACGACGCGGGACTGCGCCCCGACGACATCGACCACGTCAACGCCCACGGCTCCTCCACCCTCTTCAACGACCTCTACGAAGCCCGCGCCCTGAACCGGGCCTTCGCCCACCCCCCACCGGTGACCGCCAACAAAGGCGCGCTGGGACACGGGGTCGGCGCCGCCGGAGCCATCGAAGCCGCGTGCAGCGTCCTGGCGTTGCAGCACCAGCTCATCCCGCCCGTCGCCAACTTCGCCCGCCTCGATCCGCGGATCGACCTCGACGTCGTCGCCGGCACGCCCCGCGCGCACCGCATGGAGGCGGTCGTCAGCGATTCGTTCGGGTTCGGCGGGCAGAACGCCGTACTCGTCTTCACCCGGGCCTGACCCGTCCGCCGGTCCGCCGTCTCCCAGCGCCCTCGATCCCCTGCCCGCCGGGCGTCCCGGCCGTGGGCCACGTCCCGGCCGCGGGGCACGATCTCGCGTCGTCAAGCCGCCAACCGCCGTCAACTGCCACCAACAGCACTGCAACAGCACTGCAACAGCACTGACATGCCATCAACGCCCGCCCCCCACACCCCACACCCCCACCCCCCGACGGAGACAACACCATGTGCGGAATCACCGGCTGGGTCGCCTACGACCGCGACCTGACCGGCGGCGTGGAGCGCGCCGCCCTCGCCGCCATGACCGCCACCATGCGGTGCCGAGGCCCGGACGCCGAAGGCGAGTGGGTGAGCCCGCACGCGGCACTGGGCCACCGGCGCCTGGCCGTCATCGACATCCCGGGCGGCGGCCAGCCGATGAGCGTCACCGACGGCGACCGCACGCTCGCCGTCCTCACCTACAGCGGAGAGGTCTACAACCATCGCGAGCTGCGCCGCGAACTGGAAGCCCGCGGCCACCGGTTCCGCACCGCCAGTGACACCGAGGTCGTCCTGCGCGCCTACCTGGCCTGGGGCGAACGCTTCGTCACCCGCCTGAACGGCATGTACGCCCTGGCGCTGTGGGACCCGTCCGCCCAACAACTGCTCCTGGTGCGCGATCGCATCGGCATCAAACCCCTGTACTACTGCCGTACCGGCGCCGCCACGGTGCTGTTCGCCTCCGAACCCAAAGCGCTCCTGGCCCACCCGGCCGTCGCCCCGGCCGTCACCGCCGACGGGCTGCGCGAACTGCTCTCCCTGGTCAAGACCCCCGGTCACGCCGTCTACGCCGGTATGCGGGAGGTACGGCCCGGTCACCTCGTCAAGGTCGGCCGCGCGGGCGTCCGCGAGGAGCGCTACTGGGCCCTGCACGCCCGGGAACATCCCGACGACCTGCCCACGACCGTCTCCACCGTGCGCCGCATGCTGGAACACATCGTCACCCGGCAGACCGTCGCCGACGTCCCCCTGTGCTCCCTGCTGTCGGGCGGACTGGACTCCAGCGCCCTCACCGCCCTCGCCGCCCGCTCCCACGCGGAGGCGGCGGGGGACGGCACCCCGTCTCACCAGGGGTCGGCGGGGGACGGCACCCGGTCCCGTCCACGGTCGGCGGGGTTCCATCCACGGTCGGCGGGGGACGCCGTCCGCTCCTTCTCCGTCACCTTCGACCACCATGAACGGGACTTCGTCCCCGACCTCCTGCACGTCGACTCCGACCAGCCCTACGTGCGCGCCCTGGCCGAACACGTCGGCACCGACCACACGGACGTCACCCTGGCCACCGCCGGCCTGATGGACCAGGATCACCGCCGCGCCGCGCTGCGCGCCCGCGACCTGCCCTCCGGACTCGGCGACTTCGACATCTCCGCGCTCCTGCTGTTCCGGGCCGTCCGCGCGCACTCGACGGTCGCCCTGTCCGGGGAGGGCGCCGACGAACTCTTCGGCGGCTACTTCTGGTTCCACGACCCGCGGACCATTCGGGCCGACACCTTCCCCTGGCACGCGGCCATCGGCGTCTACGCCGAGGCCGGCCTCGGCGACGCCCCACTGTCCACCCGCCTGCTCGACCCCGCCCTGGTGACGAGCCTCGACCTACCCGGCTACCGGCACGAGCGGTACCGCGAGGCGCTCGCCGAAGTACCACACCCACAAGCACCGCGCCCGCAGGGCGTCGGCGATCCCGAACACCGCATGCGCGAGATCGGCTACCTCCACCTGACGCGTTTCCTGCCGATGCTGCTCGACCGCAAGGACCGCATGAGCATGGCCACCGGCCTCGAAGTCCGCGTGCCGTTCTGCGACCACGAACTGATCCAGTACGTCTACAACACCCCGTGGAACATGAAAACCTTCGGCGGACGGGAAAAGAGCCTGCTGCGCGCCGCCGTCGCCGACCTGCTGCCCGAAGCGGTCCTCAAACGCCCCAAGAACCCGTACCCCACCATCCAGGACCCGCACTACACCCGTTCCCTGCGCGCCGCCCTCGCCGCCGTCGCCGACGACACCGCGGCTCCCGCCCACGCCCTGCTGAACCCGGCCGCCGTCCGCACCGCCCTCGACGCCGGCACCCCCGCCCAGGACGTGCGCTACGCCGCCGAACTCGTCCTGGATCTGAACACATGGCTGCACGACTACGGCGTCCGCTTGGAGCTCCCGTGAGCGTCCCCTGCTCCCCTGCCCATCAGGACGGCGACGGGCCGGGCGCGCCGAGGGAGCGGTGGGGCCGCTTCGTCATCAGGCATCGCCGCTGGACCGGCGCCGCGCCGGGGAGCCGGTCAGGTACGAGATTCAGTGACTCACGGGTCCCGGTCACATCCGGCACCCGGTCATGAACGGGACTTGGTCACGTACGGGACTTGGTCACGTACAGGACTCGGTCACGTACGGGACTTGGTCACGAACGTGACCCGGTCACATCCGGGGCCCGGTCACGAACGGAGCCAAGGCCGTCTCATACGACGTCGGCTCGGTCGTGCGCTCACGTTCGTCCCCCTTGGCGATCCGCGCCATCTTGGGGCACTCGGGGCTGTCGTCGCCGGCGACCTCGACGCTGCCGACCTTGCGGTGGGTGCGGGACTCGTAGACGTCCACCCGGTAGCGGCCCTGGTAGTAGGCGAGCGTGACGCCGCCCGTGTACGTGCAGGTCTTGAAGGGGCTCTCCGACATCCGGCCGACGGGGTGGCGGCACGCCACGAGTTGCACCGCGCCCGGATCGGGGGCCGGGGCGTCCTTCTCCTGTGCGCTCGTCCGGGCCGCGCCGCTGGTGGAGAAGGACGTCATGTCGTACTTGACCTCGCCGTTCTCCTCGACGTCGAAGAGCACCAGAGGACGCGGCCCGTCGACGCGGTAGTAAGCCGCCCCGCTGAACCTGGCGCCGGCGCCCTCGCAGGCCCGGGCGAATCCGCCCAGCTCGTCCGGCCGGCCGTCCACCGTGGCGGTGACCACTTGCGGCACCACCACGACCCACGCCGACAGCGCGACGACCGCCACCACGACGCCGGACACCACCACCCGCCTGACCACCCGCACCGGCTGGGGCCCACGCGCCCGCACGGCCGAGAACAGGTCGCCACGGGCGCCGACCGTGGGGACGTACACCTCGCTGGGCACCCCGTCGTCGGCGGTGAACAGCAGCCTGGACTCCAGCCGCCCGCTGCCCCCGAAGCCCACCGGTTCGATGCCCTCGACCGCGTCCCAGGGGATCACGGCGAGCTCGCCGTTCCGCTCCGACCACAGCAGCAACCCGTTCTCGCAGACGACGAACCGCCAGCGGCCGTCGGGCGTCGCGATCGGCGCCCAGTAGGCCCACGCGAGTCCGGCGACCACGACGAGGAGGGGCACCAGCAGACAGAGCACCCAATGACCGGACGAGTACAGCCACCCGGCGCCGACGACGGTCGCGACGCCGACCAGCCCGGCCAACCTGGCATTCCAACTCCGCCACTGCCGGTGCACCCGCCGAACGCCCCCCAGCCCGGCACCCTGCGCCCGTTCCTCCAGAGTGCGCTGTAACCCCGGCATGCTCACCCGACCCCCCTGACTCGTGCGTCCCTCCAACATGCCGGATGGTACGGCGAGTTGATCGATTTGACGAGGTTCGCGCGGTGGTGAGGAAGTCGGAGGCGAGGGGCGTCGGTGGGGGAGTGGGGGAGTGGGGGAGCCTCAGTGCTCCCTCACGGGGAGGAAGGCGGGGAGGAAGGCGAGGACGGGGAAGGCGCTGATGACGGTACGGGCCGGGGATCAGCCGCCGCTCGCTGTGGCGGCAGGGGCCAGCGGGGGCCGGTGTCCGCGTTCCGGCACCAGACGTACTGGGAGTGCTCGGTGACGGTCATCCCGAAGTCGTACAGGGTGGGCGCGCCGTCGGTGAGCCACTGGTCCCAGGCGTCCTCCAGGGCGTCGGCCAGGCGGTGCGGGCCGCCTTGTTCGACCGTCGCGGGGCCGGTCCGCGGGGCGCGTAGCCGGGACCAGGAGGCGTCCCCGTCGTGGAGCCAGACGGTCAGCCCGTCCTCGTCCCCGTCCTGGGTGGTGACCTGTACGTCGGGGAGCGCCACCCGCAGCGCGAACAGCAGGTTGCCATCGGTGTGCAGCGGGCGCGGGTCGCGCTCCAGCCGACGCCGGGAGCGGGGCGGTCGGTCGCCGTGGACCTGGTGGAGCAGGCGGCCGGGGGAGGTGCCGCGGGCCGGCATGAACGTCGCCAGACCCTGTACCCAGCCGGTGGCCGAGCGGCCGTCGGCGGACACCGTCAGGGCCACGTGTCCCAACCGGCCCCAAGGGGTGACGATCCGGCCGCCCGGCCGGGTCTGCGCCACCCACGACCAGGGCACCGTCTCCACCGCGTATGTGCAGACCACCCGGTCGTACGGGGCGCGGGCGGGACAGCCGGCCGTGCCGTCCCCGACCACCACCGCGGCCTCGGCGCGGACCGCCGCCAGCCGCCCGCGCGCGGCAACGGCCAGCCCCGGATCCACTTCGACGCTGACCACCTGGCCGGCCCCCGCACGCCAGGCCAGCAGCGCCGCGTTCCAGCCCGTCCCGGCGCCCAGCTCCAGGACCCGGTGCCCCGGCTCCAGCATCAGCGCGTCCAGCATGTCCGCCACCACCGCCGGACAGGACAGGCTGGAGGACGGCCGCCCCTCGGCGAGCTGGGTGACGGCGGCCTCCCCGGGCCCGGCGTGGACCAGCTCCGCCCACCCGCGCGGGTCCGTACGGCGGTCCACGGCCGTGTACCGCCGGCCGTCCCAGTGCAGGACGAGATCGGGGGCGAAGAGGTGCCGGGGCAGTTCCTGCATGGCCTGCCGGGTCCAGGTGGAGCGCCGGGGCCACCAGCCGCCGGCGTCCATGGCCGCCGCCAGGGCCGCGCGGCACTCCGCCAGCGCGTCGGTCGGAGGGTCGGTGTTCGGAGAGTCGGTGTTCGGAAAGTCGGTGCTCGGAAAGTCGGTCGGAGGGTCGGTCGACGCGTCGTTCAGTGGAGCACCCAGCGGGGCGTTCAGAGGAACGTTCAGAGGAGCTTTCAGCGGGTCGTTCATTTGCGGTGGGTGCCCGACGGCGGGGGTGGGGGCGGTACCTGCCCGTCGGAGTTCCCCGGTGGGGGGTCGCCCTTGTCCAGATCCGGATCCGGCTTCTTGTGCTCGCCCATGGTGCACCCCTCTCGCGTGCCAACACCCCGCACCGAGTACCTGGCCCGCCCGCCGCCCCGGCACGCCGGCGCACGGGAGCACTCCGGTTTGCGAGCACGAGCCCCCTGGGGGCGGCCCCGAGTTTTACGGCCGTAAAACTCGGGGCTGGTTCGCGGGAACGGACGACGGGTGTTCACCGTGCGCGACGAGCTTGGACGGAGGAGCGGCACGGGGGTGCTGCTCGTGCGGTCGGAGCCAGGAAAGTGACATGACGACAGCCTAGGGAGCACCACTGACAGTGGCGCTCCCGTCGAACGGTCTCCACGCCACCGACGGCGAGGCGGCACAAAGCCGAAGCGGCATGAAGCCGAAGCGGCATGAAGCCGAAGCGGCACGGCAGCGCGGAGCCGAAGCGGCATGACGTCGCAGCCGCACGAGGACATGACGTCATGACGGCACGGCGACATGACGGCACGGCGTCACAGCGGCACGACGAAAAGACCGTCACTCGTGCTTCGGCAGCCACTTCCTCCACACGTCCGGATGCTTCTCCACCCAGCGCTTGCCCGCCTCGTCGGCGGACAGGCCCTGTGCGGCGATCATCTCGGACACCTCGTTCTGGTCCTCCTTCGACCAGGCGAAGTTCTTCAGGAAGGCCGAGGCCGTGGTGCCGCTCTTGGCGAACTCCGTGTTGAAGAACTTCTGGAGCGGAGTGGTGGGGTAGGCGCAGTCCACGGCCCCCGGGTCCGCCTCGCCCTTTTGCGCGCAGGCGTCGGTGTACGGGGGAAGGCGCACCTCGACCATCGGCACCTGATTGAACAGCCACTGCGGCTCGTACCAGTACGTCAGGAACGGCTTCTTCTGCTTGGCGAACTGCTGGATCTGGGTGATCTGCGCCGCCTCGGAACCGGCGAAGACCACCTCGTAGTCGAGCTTGAGGTTCTTCACCAGGGCCTTGTCGTGGGTGACGTAGGACGGGGAGCCGTCCAGGAGCTGGCCCTTGTTGCCGCTCTCGGAGGTGCGGAGCTGGTCGGCGTACTTGTTGAGATTCTTCCAGTCGGTGACGTCCGGGTGGCGGTCGGCCCAGTACTTGGGGACCCACCAGCCGATGTGGCCGGTGACGCCGTTGCCGCCGCCCGCCGTGATCGTCCCCTTGTCCCGGATGTAGCGCTGCTCCTGGTCGGGGTGGCCCCAGTCCTCCAGGATGGCGTCCACCCGGCCTTGGCTGAGCGCGTCCCAGGCGGGGATCTCGTCCACCTGGACGGTGTCGACGTGGTAGCCCAGCTCGTGTTCGAGCAGGTACTTGGCCACGGCCACGTTCGCCTGCGCGCCGACCCAGGTCTGTACGGAGAGGGTGACCGACTTGGTGGCCTTGGCCGCCGCGAAGGGGGAGGCCTGTTTGGTCATGTCGGCCTTGCCGCAGCCGGAGAGGGCGAACAGGGTCGCCCCGGCCAGCAGCGCCGCGCCGATGGATCGCGTGCGCCGCCGAGTACGGACACGGGCGTGCGTACGAGTACGGGTACGGGTTCGGGTACGAGTATGGGTACGCGTACGGGACATCGTCAGGCTCCCTTCCCTCCGGCGCGGCGTTCCGTCGGCTGGGTGATCCGGTCGAGCACCAGCCCCAGGCAGACGATGGCGACGCCCGCCACCAGTCCCAGCCCCAGATCGCCGGTGGCCAGGCCCGTCACCACGTCGTAACCGAGCGCGCCGCCGCCCACCAGGCCGCCGATGATGACGACCGACAGGACCAGGACGACGCCCTGATTGACGGCGAGCAGCAGCGCGGGACGGGCGAGGGGGAGTTGCACCTGGCGCAAGGTCTGCCACCGCGTGGCGCCCAGCGAACGGGCGGATTCCATCGCGGCCGGGTTCACTTCGCGCAGGCCCTGGGTGGTGATGCGGATGACGGCGGGCAGCGCGTAGACGACGGCCGCGGCGGCGGCCGGGGCGCGGCCGACCGCGAAGAGCGCGACCACCGGGATCAGGTACACGAACTGCGGCATGGTCTGGAGGACGTCCAGGACCGGGCGCAGGGCCTTCTCCAGGCGCGTGCTGCCCGCGGCCAGCACGCCGATGCCGACGCCCAGGACCAGGGTCACCACCAGGGCGGCGAGGACCTGGGAGAGGGTGTTCATGGAGGGCTTCCACACGCCGAGGACGCCGATGGCGGCGGTGGCCAGGCTCGCGGTGAGCGCGGTGCGCCAGGTGCCGATCAGCCAGGCCAGGGCGGCGACGATCAGCAGCGCGCCCCACCAGGGCAGCGCGGTCAGGCCGTCGCGCAGCGGGTCCAGCACCCAGGAGGTGAAGCGCGCCGCCCAGTCGGCGGTGCCGCCGACGACGGGCACGCCGGAGTAGAGGTGGTCCACCATCCACTCCTTGAAGTCGTTGACCGGGCGCGCGATGGCCACGGTCCACGAGGACGGCCACTCAGCGGCACCGGCCAGCCGCCCGATCACGGTGACGACGACGGTGGCGAGGGCCACGCCGGGCCAGATCCACCGCTCTCGCGGAGTTTTGGTCCCGCCCGCGCCCAGCCGTTCCCCGGCCGCCGCCGTCGTCCGGTCCATGACGATGGCCAGCAGCACGATCGGGATCGCGGCGGCCAGCGCGGCGCCCACGTCCACGGAGGCCAGCGCCTGGTAGACGCGGTCACCGAGACCGGCGGCGCCGATCATGGAGGCGATCACGGCCATCGACAGCGCCATCATGATCGTCTGGTTGAGGCCGAGCAGCAGCTCCTTACGGGCCAGCGGCAGCCGGGCGCTCAGCAACCGCTGCCGGCCGGTGGCGCCGAGCGACGTGACGGCCTCCAGGACGCCCGGATCGGCGCCGCGCAGCCCGAGGGCCGTCAGCCGGGCCATCGGCGGCGCCGCGTACACGACGGTGGCCAGCAGCGCGGCCGGCACCCCGATGCCGAAGACCAGCACCACCGGCAGCAGGTACGCGAAGGCCGGCAGCACCTGCATGGTGTCCAGGACCGGCCGCAGCAGCCGGAACAACCGCTCGGAGAGCCCGGCGGCCAGCCCCAGCAGCGCACCCACGACGACCGAGGCGAGCACCGCCACGATCATCAGCGCGAGCGTCTGCATCGTCGGCACCCACATCCCCAGCGCGCCGCTGACCAGGAACGACGCCAGCGCGACGACGGCGACGCGCGCCCCCGCGACACGCCAGGCGACAAGGGCGGCGCCCGCGGTCACCCCGGCCCAGCCGAGCGCGAGCAGCAGCAGGTAGACGCTGCGTACGGACAGGACCACGGCGTTGGAGAGGTGGCCGAGGACGTAGACGAACAGCGGGTGGCTGTCGCGGTTGTCGATGATCCAGTCGCTGGTGCGGTCCAGGGGGCCCGAGACGTCGACGGTCAGTTCGGCAGGCCAGGTGCCGCTGGACCACCGGGCGTGGGCCAGGGGGACGAGGACCGCCGCGGCGACGGCGAGCAGCGCGATCTTGCGCAGGGCGGGATGGCGCAGGGCGGTGTGCACGGGGCTCGGGGTGCTCGTAGCGGTGATGGGGGCGGTCGTGGTCATGCGCGCCCCCGCTTCGCCGTGCCGGCGGGTATCTGGGCGGCGGCGGCCCGTTGCGCCTCGCGCCAGCGCCGCAGTAGGGCGGTGCGCAGGCGGTGGGGGAGGGGGACGGGGGGTACGCGGACGAGTGATGTCCGCGGGGAACGCCGGTTCGCGGGGCGATGCCACGCGACGGTGAGGGTCGGGTGGGCGGTGTCGGGGGACGGTGGCCGATGCCGCGTCACCGTCGCGGACGGGGACGGGTGGGCGGTGCCGGGGGACGGTGGCCGGTGCCACGTCACCGTGGTGGACGGGCGGCCGGTGGCGGGATACGAGGACAGCGGCATCAGGCGGACACCTCTTCCTGGCCCGATTCCTGGCCTGGGTCCCGGCCCGTTCCTTGATTCGTTTTCTGGCCTGCTGTGCGGATCTTCTCCTGGCCCGTTTCCTGGCTTGCGTTCCGCCCCGTTTTCCGCCCCGTTTCCTGGCCCGCGCCTCGCCCCGAGCCCTGGCCTGCGCCTTGGCTCGTTTCCCGGCTTGGTCCTCGGCCCTCCTCCGGGCCCGCGTCCAGTTCCGTTTCCTCAAGTCTGGCGACGACTCGGAGCAGGCACGCGTGGTCCACGACGCCCAGGCAGCGACCGCCGTCCATGACGCGGGCCGCGCCGCCGCTGCGGGCCACGGCCTCGATCGCGTCCGCGATCAGTGTGTCCGGGGCCAGCACCGGACCGTTCGCGGCGCCTTCGGCCTCGTCACCCTCGGCGGCCGGACGCATCGCGCGCCGTACCGTCAGCACCTGTTCGCGCGGCACCTCGCGGACGAAGTCCCGTACGTAGGCGTCGGCGGGCGAGCCCACGATCTCCTCCGGCGTGCCGAGCTGGACGATCTTCCCGTCCCGCATCAGGGCGATCCGGTCGCCGATCCGCAGCGCTTCGGCGAGGTCGTGCGTGATGAAGACCATCGTGCGGCCCTCGTCGCGGTGCAGCCGAATGACCTCTTCCTGCATGTCGCGCCGGATGAGCGGGTCCAGGGCGCTGAACGGCTCGTCGAACAGCAGGACCTCGGGGTCCACGGCGAGCGCGCGAGCGAGCCCGACGCGCTGCTGCTGGCCGCCGGAGAGCTGGCCGGGCCGACGGTGTTCCAGGCCCGTCAGGCCCACCTTGGCGACCATCTCGGCGGCGCGGGCCCGGCGTGCGGCGCGGGGCACGCCCTGGATCTCCAGCCCGTAGGCAACGTTGTCCAGGACGGAACGGTGCGGCAGCAGGCCGAAGTGCTGGAAGACCATGGCGGCGCGGTGCCGGCGCAGCTCGCGCAGCGCGGCCCGGTCCATGCCGAGCACGTCCTCGCCGTCCATCTCCAGCACGCCGGCGGTCGGCTCGGCGAGCCGCGTCAGGCAGCGCACCAGCGTGGACTTGCCCGAGCCGGACAGGCCCATCACGACGAAGACCTCGCCCTTGCGCACGTCGAAGGACACGTCACGGACGGCGGCGGTGCAGCCGGTGCGCTCGCGCAGCTCCGGCGCGGACAGCGCGGCCAGTCCGGGATCGGCGGGCACGCGCTCGGGTTTGGGGCCGAAGACCTTCCACAGGTGGCGTACGGAGAAGACCACGTCCTGGTGGCCGTCTTCGGCGCCGGCCGACGGGTCGGTGGGCGGGGCGGCCGATGGGGTGGCCGGTGGGGTGGTCGGTGGGTCGATCGGTGGATCGGCCGGGATGCGGGGGCGGGGGATCGCCGGGGTGCCGGTGTCTGGTTCGGCGGCCATCAGGCGTCACCTCCCGGAGCCGGGGATTCCGCTCCCCGGGCCGGGGAACCTGCTCCCCGGGTCGGGGAATCCACCTCCCGGGCCGGGGAATCCGCTCCCCGGGCCGGGGAATCCACCTCCCGGGCCGGGGCATCCACAAGCAGCTCGGCGCACTTCTCCCCCACCATCAGGACGCCGATCATCGGGTTCACGGCGGGCATGGTCGGGAAGACGGAGGCGTCGGCGATGCGGATGCCGGACAGGCCGCGGATGCGCAACTCGGGGTCGACGACGGCGAGTTCGTCGTCGGCGGCGCCCATCTTGCAGGTGCCGGCCGGGTGGTAGACGGTGTGCGCGGCCTTGCGCGCCAGTTCGCCGATCTCCTCGTCGTCGGTGACGTGCGGGCCGGGGAAGACCTCGCGCTTGAGCCACTTGGCGAACGGCTCGGCCTGCGCGATCTTGCGGGCCAGCTTGATGCCGTCCACGAGGGTCCGGCCGTCGTAGTCGTCCTCGTCCTCGAAGTACCGGAAGTCGAGCGCGGGCTTGGCCTCGGGGTCGGCGGACGTGAGGTAGAGGCGGCCCCGGGCACGGGACTTGGGGATGTTCGGGGTCATCGACACGCCGTGCTCGGGGCGTTCGTAGCCCAGCCGCTCGGGGTTGTCGGTGAAGGGGATCTGGTAGAAGTGGAACATCAGATCGGGTCCCTTGTGCTCCGGGTCCCGCTTGACGAACAGGCCCGCGTCGGAATCCATCGCGGAGTTGCCCGGTATCGGACCGTTGGTCTCCCAGACGATGACGGACTCGGGGTGGTCGATCAGGTTCTCGCCGACGCCCGGCAGATCGAGCACGCACGGCAGGCCCAGCGCTTCGAGGTCCTTCTTCGGACCGATGCCGGAGTGCAGCAGCAGCCGGGGCGTGTCCACCGCGCCGGCGCACACCAGCACCTCGCGCGCGGCCTCGACGTAGATCTCCTCGCCGTCCTTGGTCCGGACGTGCACGCCCTTGGCCGTCGTCCCGTCCAGTTCCAGCCGGTACGCCCAGGTCTCCAGCATCAGGTGCAGGTTGGGGCGGTCGCCGGCCTCCATGTGGGGGTGCAGGTAGGCGACGGAGGCGGAGGAACGCTTGTTGTTCTCCGGGTGGTACGCGAGGTCGAAGAAGCCCACGCCCTCCTCGAACGGCTTGTCGTTGAAGCCGACGACCTCCGGGACGCCCAGCGCGCTCTTGGCGGCCTCGACCCAGTCGGTGGCGATCTGGTTCTGGTCCTTCTTGGCGACCCGCACGATGTTGTTGCGCAGCTTGCCGAAGTAGGGGTCCATGTCCTTGGCGCCCCAGCCGGTGGCGCCCGCCGCCTCCCACTCGTCCCAGTCGGACGGCAGCGGCTTGAAGGAGATCAGCGTGTTGTGCGACGAGCAGCCGCCGAGGACCTTGGCGCGGCTGTGCAGGATGTGCGAGTTGCCGCGCGGCTGCTCGGTGGTCGTGTAGCCGTAGTCCAGCTCACCGCCGAGCAGCCCGAGCCAGCGGCGCAGGGTGAGCACGTCCTCGCGGTCGATGTCGGAGGGGCCGCCCTCGATGACGGCGACGGTGACGTTCGGGTCCTCGGTGAGCCGGGAGGCGATCACGGAGCCGGCGGTGCCACCGCCGACGATGACGTAGTCGTAGACAGGCATGGGGTTGGTGCTCCTTTGTCGGATGTCAAGGTGCGTGCGCCGGGGTGTGGGCGCGTGATGGGGGGTGGGGGTGGTGCGCGTGTGCTGGTGCTTGCGCGTGCGGTGATGCGTGCGCGGTGGTGTGCGTGTGACGGGAATGTGTGCGCGTGCGGTCTTTCGGGTGCTCGGGTGCTCGGGTGCGGGGTGGTGCTTGGGCGCGGGCCGGTGCTTGGACGCGAACGGGTACTCGGACGCGAACGGGCGCCCGGGGTGCTTGGCTCCGGCCCATGAGCAAAACACGACAAAACGCGATAAGTCGTGCGTGGTGGTTCGTAGTTCGTAGCCCATGGCCCGTGGCCCGGTCAGCCCACGAACCGGCAGGCCGTCCCGATGCGGCGACCGGCTCCCGGGCCCTCCCGGAGCTCGGCCCCCGGGGCCCCGAGCAGGAGCCCCGGCCGCGTCGTCTTGCTCAGCCGCTCAGCCGCTCAGCTGCTCAGCCGCTCAGCCGGCGAACCAGCGGACCGCCTCGGGGCGGAGGTTCTCGTAAATGTGCTTGCTCTCGCGGTACTCGTCCAGACCCGCGGGACCCAGTTCCCGTCCGATGCCGGACTTCCCGAAACCGCCCCACTCCGCCTCGGGGAGGTAAGGGTGGAAATCGTTGATCCAGATGGTGCCGTGCCGCAGGCGGGCGGCGACGCGCCGCGCGCGGGCGGTGTCGGCGGACCACACGGCGCCCGCGAGGCCGTACTCGGTGTCGTTGGCCAGCGCCACGGCCTCGTCCTCGGTGGCGAAGGTCTCCACCGTCAGGATCGGGCCGAAGGTCTCCTCGCGGACCACCCTCATCCCGCGGTGGCAGCCGTCCAGAACGGTCGGCGCGTAGAAGTAGCCGGTGGCGGGCCGCACGTCGCTGGGCTCGGGACGCCGTCCACCGCAGCGCAACCGCGCGCCCTCTTCGAGCGCGGAGGCCACATACGCCTCGACCTTGTCGAGCTGCTGCTGGGAGACGAGCGGGCCGCACTCGACGCCCTCGGCAGTGCCCCGGCCGAGTTTGATCTTCTCGGCGCGGCGGGCCAGTTCCGTGACGAAGCGGTCGCGCACCGACTCCTCGACGATCAGGCGCGAGCCCGCCGAGCAGACCTGGCCGCTGTGGATGAAGGCGGCGTTCAGCGCCTGGTCCACGGCGGTGTCGAAGCCTTCCTCGGTGGCGCAGGCGTCGGCGAAGACCACGTTGGGGTTCTTGCCGCCCAGCTCCAACGCGATCTTCTTCGCGTCCGCGACGGCCGCCGAACCCGCCTTCGTCCCGCTGACCAGGCCACCCGTGAAGGAGAACATGTCCACGTCCGGGTGCTCGGCCAGCCGCTGCCCGACGGGTACTCCGGCGCCGGTCACCAGGTTGGCCACCCCGGCCGGCAGCCCGGCCTCCACGAGCAGCTTGATCAGGTGCACCGTGGAGAGCGGGGTGACCTCGCTGGGCTTGACAACGAAGGTGTTGCCGGCCGCGAGCGCCGGGGCGATCTTCCAACTGGCCTGGAGCAGCGGGTAGTTCCACGGCGTGACGAGAGCGCACACGCCCACCGGCTCGTGCACCACGACGCTGTGCACGTCCGGGCTGCCGGCGTCCACGACCCGGCCGCCGCTCTCGTTCCTCACCAGGTCGGCGAAGTAACGGAAGGCCCTGGTGACGTCGTCCACGTCGGCCCGGCCCTCTTCCAGCGTCTTGCCGGTGTCGCGGCTCTCGATGAGGGCGATCTCCTCGCGATCGCGCTGGAGCAGATCGGCGACCCGGCGCAGCAGCGCGGCGCGCTCGGCCACCGCCGTGCGGGGCCAGGCGCCCGCGCCACCGTCGAAGGCGCGACGCGCGGCCTCGACCGCGGCGTCCACATCCTCGGCACCGCCTTCGGCGACCACCTGGAGCGTCTTCGCATCGGCGGGGTCGAGGACTTCCCTCGTGGCGCCCGACATGGCGGCGCGCCACACCCCGTCTACGTGAATCGTCTCGCTTGCCGACACGTCTGCTCTGCCTTTCGGTCACCGATGTACTGCCGCTGGTCCGACGCTTGTCCCACGCTGATCCGCAGCGCTGTTCCGTAACGCCGCATCAGGGCGTCGGCGTGCGGCGCTCGTTCGCAGCGTTGGTCCACAGCACTGGTCCACCAGCATTGGTCCACAGCACTGGTCCACGGTGCTGATTCACAGCGCCGATTCACACCAGCAACGATGAGCCCTCCCCGGAACTCCTGTACCTATGCCGAAAACTTCACGGAAAGTGGTCTGTCTCACAAAACAGGGGGTTTGTGAGGGCGAAATCGGGTGGACGACCTTCCTCCCGATCGATGCGATGGGCCTTTGACCGCCGTGCTCGTCCGCTCGCGGGGAGAGTCGCGCGGCTTGTCCCTCGTCCGTCACATGACAGCCATGTGAACGCGGTGTCAACGGCCTCCCGGAACGGAATGCCCGCACCCGCGCGGAAGTTGGTGCCTTTTACCTGGCCTCGACTGGCCTCGACCGCACCCGGGGGGACCCTGGTCGAGCACGTGGACAGGCGCCGCGGGCGGGCACTGCGGACGGACAGCGAGAACTCCGATCCGACGGCACCAGAACCGACCGACCGACCGACCACCTTTGAGTGACTGGCCGACCAACCGACCAAATCTGACTGACTGACCGGCCGACCAAACGGCCAGCCAGCCGACCAGCCGACCAACCCTACGGAAGGACTTCCCCATGCGTGCTCTCGTTGTCGACCACTCCGTGCCGGGGCGCCTCGCGCTGGCCACCGTGCCCGACCCGGTCCCCGGACCGGATGACGTGCTCGTAGAAGTCGCCGCCGTCTCCCTCAACTTCGGCGAGCTGCCGAAGAATGACGGCGACGCGTCCACCGGCCCGGTCCCCGGCTGGGACGCCGCTGGCGTGGTCAAGCGCGCCGCCGCCTCGGGGGAGGGACCCCAGCCCGGTGACCGGGTGGTCACCTGGGGGTGGAACGGCGGCTGGGCCGAGCTGCGCGCCGTTCCGGTGGGGGAACTCGCCGTTCTCCCTGACGAGGTGGAGTTCCCCCAGGCGGCGGCCCTGCCGGTCGCCGGGCTCACCGCGCTGCGCGCGCTGCGCCGCGCAGGCGTCCGCCCCGGTCACCGGGTCGCCATCACCGGGGCGTCCGGTGGTGTGGGCCGCTTCGCCGTGCAGCTCGCGCATCTCGCGGGGGCCGAGGTGCACGCGCTCGTCGGCAGCCCGGAACGCGGCGAAGGCCTGACCGAACTCGGAGCGGCCTCCGTGATCACCAGCCCCGCCGACCTGGGGGCACCCGTCGACATCCTTCTGGACAACGTCGGGGGTCCGCTGCTCGCCGAACTCCTCGGTCATATCGCCGAGGGCGGGACGGCCGTGACGATTGGCGCCGCCTCGGGCGAGCCGACAGCGCTTGACCCATACCGCCTCGTCGCCAATCGGGTCACCCTGACCGGCTTCCTCGAAAGCGGCGATTCGGCCGCCGACCTGGCCTACCTCGCCCGCCTCGTCGCGGACGGCCGACTGAGCGCCAGCGTCGACCGCGTCGAAAGCTGGAAGAAGATCGGCGAGACGGCGGTGGCGCTGCTCGAACGCCGCATACGGGGGAAAGCCGTCTTGACGATTGACTGAGGGCGGTTGAGGCCCTTACCGAGGATCCCCGCGTGATGTCGCGTGGCGGTTGCTCTCCACCGCAGGTCAGGACGCGCGCAGCACACCGGGCGGCACCCACGCCGTGAGGCTCGGTAATGGGTGGGCGTCGGCCGTGCGCCGCTGCCGGGGCGCCGGGGCCGGGAGGCGGGATCGCGTCACGCCCGCCCCGGCCCCGGCCTCTTCGCCCCGGCTCTTCGCCCCGGCTCTTCCCGGAAAGAACATCGCGTTTCCGGGACGCGATCAGCGACTGCCGGTGGTCGGCGCTGTTGGTCGGCTGCCGGCGGTCGGCTGCCGCCGGTCAGGTGCCGCCGGTCAGGTGCCGGTGGTCGGCAGCCGGTGGTCGGGCGCCGACGCGCTCAGCCACTGACCGCACAGCGGCTGTGGGGCAACGAGGTCAGTGGCGGAAAGTGTCCTTGACCTTCTCGCCGGCCTGCTTGGCGTCCCCCGCTATCTGGTCGGCCTTGCCCTCCCGCTCCAGTTCCTTGTCGCGGGTGAGCTTGCCGGCGGCTTCCTTCGCCTTGCCCTTGATCTTGTCTCCGGTGTTGGTGGCCTTGTCCGAAGCACTCATGGCAACCTCCTTGAGATGACGGGGACCTGTATGGCCCCGAAGGTGTTACTCCTCCCGCTTACCCTGCGTTCCGCAAGTAATGCTCCTTTTATTCTCCGGGGCTGGCTGGCGGGCACGGGCAATGCCTGGCTCCTTACCGACGCCCCGCCCCCTCGGGGGCGACCTGGCACGCTCGGACGGACCCACGTCCGGGACGGCTTCGACTTCGTCCCGTCCCGTCCCCTCCCGGCTCGGTTCGATTCGGCTCGGCCTCGTCACTCGTCACCGTAAGATCATCTTTGTTGCGCAAGGCGGCAAGGGTTGCCGTCGTGCGGTGCCGTGAACGTTGGAGGAGTGCGGAGTGTTCGAGGCCCTGAAGAACCTCAAGGACAAGGCGGCCGAGATCGCCGATGCCCACGGGGAGGCGATCGGCGAAGGGTTGGAGAAGGTGGCCGACTTCATCGACGACAGGACCGACGGCAAGTACAGCGACAAGCTCGACACCGGAGTGGACAAGGCCCAGGACTTCATCGAGAAGCTGGGCGACCGCAAGTCCGACTGACGCCGCAAGTCCGACTGACGCCGCAAGTCCGACTGACGCCGCAAGTCCGACTGACACCGCAAGTCCGACGGACGCCGCCGCCCCGGGACGCCCCGCAGCCAAGAGGGCGGCGTCTCTGCTGGGACGCCGCCTCAGGCGAACGGGGCCACCGGCGCGACAGGAGTGATCGTCCGTACATGGATGAGCGCGTCGAACTGTGCGGCGAGGGAAGCGCCCGTGAGGTGGTGGGCGGCGTCCTGGCGCCGATCGTCACCAGGACCGAGGAACCGCAGGCGCGCCGGCGAGGTCAGCCAGTCGCGTACGGCCGTGGGAAGGGCCTCGGCGCCGGTGCCGGGCGCCCACGTCAGCGCGTACGCGTCCGGTTCGGCACCGTCCAGCACCACCTCTGCCGAACCGGCCGGCGGGGCGGGCACGGGGAGTGCGGCGGACCCGTGATGGAACGTCATCCCGACCGAGACGAGCCCGGCCCCGAAGCGTGCCCGGAGACGTGAACCGGCGTTGTGGTGCGTGATCGGAGACCCGGCGGGGGTGAGCGTGCGCGGATCGCGGACGGCGGTGTGCGCGATGCCGCCCCAGTAGACGATCCGATCCCCGGTGTGCTCGTGCCAACGGACGGTGTCCTCGGCCAGCCGCCGCTCGATGGCGGGGAGGCCGTCGGCGAGGGTGGGCACCGGGCCGAACGGTTCCGCGAACCGCACGGGATCGTCCGGGTGCCGGAGGTTGTACGCGCGCATCCACCGGACGATCGCCAGGGCCTCCTCCGTCCGCCAGAAGGAACGCGCGGCGCTCAGGAACGCCCTCGGATCGCCGTCCCCGGTGCGTACGTATGCCGCGAGTCCGAGGCGTACGGGGTCGTCGCCTTCCCATGCGAGGGAACGGAAGCCGTGCCGTTCCACCAGGTGACGGACCATCCGGAAGGCGAGCGCGGACAGCTCATGAGAGACCCGGGTCGTCGCCCCCAGGGTGACGACCGCCGCGTTCCGCACGGTGGTGTCCAGTGGCCGCAGGTCCGTGGTGTCCGCCTCCGGCGCGGTCGCCAGCGGGTGCGCGTGCTGCCGCAGCCAGGTGTTCAGAGTCCCGTTCATGTCCGCACCGTCCTCGGTCTTTTCTTGGCTTTTCGTGACATATGCTTAGCTTTTGCTGTATGTGCGCCGGGGTGGCGTCGGGCATTCCTTGCGGCCGCGAACGCCCTCGGGAGAAGCCTCGGACATCAACCAAGGTTGAGATCAAGCGGGCGGGGGAGCGGGACGGGCGGGCCGGGTTCCTTACGGCGCGGTCCGGCGCGGCGCGGTGCGATCCGGCTGGGCCCGGCGCGGCGCGGTGCGATCCGGCTGGGCCCGGCGCGGCTCGGTGCGGCCTGGCCCGGTGCGGTGCGCGTGCCCAGGGCCGTCTGCGGGCGCCGATTGACGCGTACATAAAGTAGGGCGCATGCCGGAGGAAACACCCCTGATCAAAAGCTTGCGGATCGCCGTCGCCGCGACTCCCGACGATGTGCCGTTGCGGCTGCACCTCGCGGAGCTCCTTCTGGAGGCCGGACAGCACGACGCGGCCGTCACCGAGGCCGCCGTGGCGCTCCAGCACGCGCCCGGCGACACACAGGCCCGGGAACTGATGACCCGCGCCATGGGCTTGCCGACGCGGCCGGAGCCCGCCCCGGGGCCCGCCCCGGGGCCCGGCGGCGGCACGCGGGAGCAGCCTTCCTCCCATCCGTACGAGGACCAGCCTTCGTCCCGTCCGCACGAGAACCAGCCTTCCCCGGCTCCCGAGTCGCCCGCATCTGCGCAGGTCGCGGCGTCTCCGCAGCTCGCGCCGTCTCCGCAGGCAACGACCCAGCAGACACCGCCGCCCTCCGGAGCCCCAGCGGCCGGCACCCCGTGGTCAGGGGCTCCCTCCCCCGGCACCCCGCCCCCCAACGCACCGTTCCCCGGCGCACCATCTCCCAACGCACCGTCCCCCGGCACCCCGTCCCCCGAAACACCCCCCGACGCTCCCTCCCCCGCAACACCACCCCCCAACGCCTTCGACTGGCAGGCAGCCGAAGGCCAGGTCAAAGACGTCCTCCCGCCCCGCTTCGTCGAGAGCCCGCTCACCGTCGACGGCAGCGGCGACCCGGGCGAGGCCGCGGCCTGGGACGTGGACGCGCCCGGCACCGTCCGACTGGCCGACGTCGGCGGCATGCAGCAGGTGAAGGACCGTCTGGAGGCCGCCTTCCTGGCCCCCATGCGCAACCCCGAACTGCGCCGGCTGTACGGCAAGAGCCTGCGCGGCGGTCTGCTGCTCTACGGGCCGCCGGGCTGCGGCAAGACCTTCATCGCCCGCGCCGTGGCCGGGGAACTGGGGGCCTCCTTCCTGTCCGTCTCGGTCAACGACGTGCTCGACATGTGGATCGGCAACTCCGAGCGCAACATGCACGAGATCTTCGCCACCGCCCGCCGCCAGGCCCCCTGCGTGGTCTTCCTGGACGAGCTGGACGCGCTCGGCGGCAAGCGCAGCCGCACCCAGAACAGCGGCATGCGCAACACCGTCAACCAGTTGCTGACGGAGCTGGACGGCATCGACGCCACCGCCAACGAGGGCGTCTTCGTGCTCGCGGCCACCAACGTCCCCTGGGACGTGGACATCGCCCTGCGCCGCCCCGGCCGCCTGGACCGCACCCTCCTCGTCCTGCCGCCCGACGCCCCGGCGCGCGAGGCGATCCTCCGCTACCACCTGCGCGGACGGCCCATCGAGAACGTCGACCTGGGCAAGCTCGCCAAGGTCACCGACGGCCTCTCCGGCGCCGACCTGGCCCACGTGTGCGAGTCGGCGGCCGAGACGGCACTGCTCGACTCGGCGCGCACCGGCACCGTCCGCATGATCGGGATGAAGGACCTGCTGGGCGCGGCCAAGGCCGTGGTGCCCTCCACCGAGGCGTGGTTCGCGTCCGCGCGCAACGTGGCGATGTTCGCCAACGAGGGAGGCATGTACGACGACCTGCTCGCGTACCTGAAGAAGAGGCGCAAGCTGTGAGCCAGCACCCCCAGGTCGCGCGGGCCGAGGCGCTGGTCGACCTCGGCCGGTACGACGAGGCCAAGGCCGTCCTCGCCGCCCGGCTCCAGGAGGACCCGACCGACCTGCCCGGCTGGCTCGAACTCACCCGCTGCCACCTGGCCGCCAAGGAGACCGACCAGGCCGTCGAGGCGTCCGAAGAGGCCCTGAAACTCGCCCCCGAGGAATACGCCGCCCTCCACATGCGCGCGCGGGCACTGCGCCAGGCGGGACGCATGGAGGAGACGGGCGCGGCGCTGCGCCAGGCGATCCGCGTGGACCCGCACCGCTGGACGGCGTACGCGACGCTGGCCGAGATCCAGCCGTGGCTGTCCGACGGCGACCGCCAGGAAGGGCTGCGCTTCGGCCGGGAAGCGGTGCGCCTGGCCCCCGAAGAACCCCTCGCCTACGAGTCCCTCTACAAGGCCGCGCTCATCGCCGGCGACCACGAAGTGGGCCGATGGACGCTGACGGAGCTGCGCCGGCTGGACCCCACCAACGCCCTCGCCGTCGTCATGCAGACCGACGACGCCGTGCGCTCCCCGGGCGTGAAGGCCGCCGCCGCGGCAGACCTGTACGCGGACGCGCTCACCACGGTCCCGGACTCGCCGTGGCTGCGCGGCGGTCTCGACGGGGCCACCTACCGGCTGCTGCGCGGTACCCGCTGGCTGGCACTCCTGTGCGTGGCCGCGGCGGGCGCCATGGTCGACGTCTTCCCCAAGGAAGGCGAGGTCCCCCGGGAGCTGCCGATCCCGCTCGGCAACCGGCTCTGGGTACTCGTCGTCATGGCCGCCATCTGGGCCTTCGGCGCCTGGCGCCGCTACCGCAAGCTCCGCGCCGGCGTCCAGCTCAACGTCCGCTCCCTGATCCGCCGAGGCCGCTGGTCCCGCATCGTCCTCGCCCAGGCGGCCTGGGCCATGCTCTGCGCCCTGCTGATATCCCAGGTCCCGTGGACGACGCGAACCCCATCCCAGGCGCTGTTCTGGGCGGGCATCGTGCCGACACTGGCCACCATCTGGTTCGACCGCAAGAAGAAACGGTGAGGTGAGGGGGCGGTCAGTGGGCCGGGGTCGGTCGGTGGCCGCGGCCGGTCGATGGCCGGCGCCGGTCAGCGGGCCCGGGCTGGTCAGCGGGCCGGAGGGTCGGGGGAAGCCCGCGCGGAACCGGGCGGTACGGTGCCTCATGCCCGGACGAGCCGGGTGCGTTCTGTAAGGCCCAGGCACCCCACAAGGGCCGTACGGGACGAGGAACGGTTGCCCTGATCACGCAGGAGCGAGGAACGAGGAGCAGCATGTCCATCCACGACGTGGAGATCGGCGCCCTGACCGGCGGCCCGGCGAACCTGGCCCAGTACCGCGGCAAGGCCGTCCTGATTGTCAACGTTGCCTCCAAATGCGGCCTGACCCCGCAGTACGCCGCCCTGGAAAAGCTGCACGAGCAGTACGCGCCGCGCGGCTTCACCGTGCTGGGCGTGCCGTGCAACCAGTTCATGGGCCAGGAACCCGGCACACCGGAAGAGATCGCCTCCTTCTGCTCGACCACCTACGGCGTGACCTTCCCCATGACGGAGAAGACCGACGTGAACGGCGACGACCGCCACCCCCTGTACAAGGAACTCGTCGAAACTCCGGACGCGGAAGGGTACACAGGCGACATCCGCTGGAATTTCGAGAAATTCCTGATTCATCCCGACGGAACCGTAGCCGCCCGCTTCAGCCCCCAGACCGAACCGGACTCCCCCGAGGTCACCGCGGCCATCGAGAAGGCCCTCGCGGCCTGACCGCCGCATAGCGTTGTCATGTCATGGGCCGGGCAGTGATTGTCCGGCCCATGGGATGTCCGGGGGCGCGCGGTCGGCTTGTGAGTTGTTCGGGGCCCCCGCGGACGGGCCGTCACCGACGATTATCGCTTTGTGCGTCTGCTTCCACCCCGCCGCCCAGCGGGCGCAACTGAATCCGGGCGCCGACGCGTTCCATGACGATCCGGACACCGGGGAAGCCGTCGTGCAGGGGCCACCGCTGACCGATCCCGCCAACCTCGCCCAGCTCCGGCACTTCGTCGCGGCGGAGGTGGCCGCCGCCGAGCAGAAAGGCGTGCGGTGAGCGCGGATTACGGATTGCCAGCAGGCACGGGCGGCCTCCGAAGCACCACTGCGGGAACTCCGCCTGTCCTGCCCCGACGGCCGGCTCACCGGCGTACACCTGGTCGGACTGCTCAGACTCAAACCCAGACTCAGCACGGTTTGGCAACTCGGACGATGCAGACGTTTGGAGCACATGATCCCGCGTGTGAAAATCAGGCCGCATATGCCTACGGACGGTGCTTGCACGCGAATCGCCCGCAGGGGCAAGGAGAAGCGTTGGAGATGTTCGCTGGGGGAACCGCGCGGCTACTCGTCGGAAACGACGGTGAAGCGCCGCTGCGGCTGACCGTGGAACCGTGGGCAGAGACCTACCGGATCCTGCCGGGTCAGACCTGCGTTGTCGTCACTCACTCGCCGACAGAAGACGGTTCTTGGTCCGGGACGACGCGTGCGCACGAGCCCTTCCAGGTCGGCCATCGGCGGGATTCGATCACGGTGTGGGCCAACGGCAATTGCTTCCACCTCAGTGATACGGCGGGCCATGCGATCGACGCGGCCGACTGGCAGTGCCCTGCCCAGGACCCGAATTCCTGAAGGCAGCTCCGAGCGGCGACCGATCACGTGCCGAACGGTTTCCCGACGCGGGACGGAGAGACGTAGAGGCGCTCGACCCCGGCCTGATGGCCCCAGCGGCATCGATGCCGAAGCCGCCCCCAAACGCCGGGCCCTGATCGGCAACGGTGCTCCCTATACCTGTCAGCCCCATCACGTGCGCCGCGAACGCCGTCGTCTCCTTTCCTTTCGCGGTCTCACCGCCTGATCAGAGCCTGCGCAGCATGAAATCACGACCGCTGCCGCCGAGGTGGCGACGCGGAAATGTCCTGCCCGATCGCCCGCAGGACGTCTGCGAGCCACACCAAGTGGTAACCCACAATGCGATCCTCATCGGCAAGCAGATTCCGCAAATGCTGCCAGGATTCAGAGAGTTGCCCGATCATCAGGTCGACCGGCTCCTTGGAAACGTCATACAGCTCATCGGCCGGGACAGACCAGAAATGGTCCTGGTTCATGACGACGGCATCGCCCGCTGCCACGGCTTCGACATGACGCAGCAGCAGGTCAACCGATCTGCGCAGTTCAGCCAGAGACACGCGCAAGGGCTCACCGGTCACGTCGGCATCCCGGTCTTTCGGAATACCGAATGTGGCTGACTTCTCTGCGCTGGACATAATTCACGATTTTATCCGAGAGGTTCCCAACGAGGGCTACCTCACCACCCCAGCGCTGTTCCGACGACCACAGCGCTGCCTCGACAACCCCAGCGCAAACCGTCGCCGCAGTCGTCCCGCACCCACTGGTATCGGCCGCCCAACTGGACCGGCTGGCCGGCGCGATCGGCCTGGACTCCGTCGAACCCGGCTTTGTTCCCTTGAACACCCCCTCGAAGACCCCGCAGCAAACGGCTTCTGGTTCCTGGACGACCGCCTGGTCATCACGGAGGAGCGGACTGGCACGCCGAACCGTATAGGTGGATGACGCGGAGACCATCGCGCTGTACCGGAGGGTCTCGATTACCTTGCGAGATTCCGCCGACTGGGGGCGAATGGGACCGATGCCCAGCACGTGCCTGATCAGCTGCGTTCGGCAGGCGCGCAGGTAGCTGTTTCTTTGCGTCGGAGCTGCCATTGACGGGGTTTCGGCGTGCACAGGGAGGACGAAACGCGGCTGCGGGCGAGTTCGGGGGAGGACCCCCGCGTGCGCGGGGCCGGCAGCGGCTACGGGATCAGTTTCGCGTTCGAGCCGGGACCACCCCCGCATGCGCGGGGCCGACCCGTCCGTGCCGAGCGTGAAGCCGTCGAGCGGGGGACCACCCCCGCATGCGCGGGGCCGACTTGCCTTCGGTGTACCTGGCGTTACCGGAGACGGGACCATCCCCGCATGCGCGGGGCCGACAGATCGTGGAGGCCACGGTCCGGCCTACGACGGGGACCATCCCCGCGTGCGCGGGGCCGACAGGCCGCGACCTGCCCCTTTAGCGCGGCAGGAAGCGGTTTTTACTTACTTCCAAGGAATTTCCCATAACGGTCACTCCGTAAGTTTCCAGGCCGCTATGCCGAATCAGCACTGCGGCTCAACCGTCGGCAGGAGCGGCACCCGATGCTGAGTATGCCGAACCAGCACGGAAGGTGATGCATGACCTGCTACCGCGTGGCTGCCAGAACGACGGAAGGGGCCCCGTCTCCGGCTTGGCCCTTGAGCTCTCGGTATCAAACGAGGGCGCCGCTGCGGTCCGCGAATGTGCGCACGCCGGGGAGGCTGCCGTAGTGACGTAGCAAACCTGCGGTCAGAACGCGCACCGATGGGCGGCGTACCTCCTGAGGGACGGCATTCTCGGCGGCCAGCAGGGCGCGTTGGGTGGGTTCGGGCTTGCCCCACTGGTCGAAGGTGCGGGCGATGTCGATCCAGTAGCGGCTCGGCGTTCAACGGTCGGCAGAGGCGGTGTCGGTGGCACGGGCGTAGTGGCCCGCGCCAGCCAGGCGCTGGAGACCATGCGATGGGCCTCGGCAGTGACCAGGGGATCGGGACCGGCCTGTGCGGTGGTCAGGGCGTGGCCCGCGGTTATGGCGGCCAGCGCGTTCCCGCCGAGCTTGGTGCACAGTCGGGTGGCCAGGCTGTACAGCTCGGCGGTCCGTGTGGCGGCCAGGCCAGGCCAGGCCAGGGTGCGTGCCGGCCGGAGCCTGCGCCAGCGCGAGGCGGGAAGGCAGGACGCGGGCCAGGGTGTCGTATCGACAGGTGCCGAATTCGCGGCGGCAGGCGCCCACCGCCACCGCGACCGTTGCGGGCGTGGGGTCGGGGCCATCTGCCAGAGCGGGCGGCTGATGGAGCAGGAGGTCTTCCAGGCCGGTGAGGCCGGGGTGGGCCGTGGCGGCGGGGAGGGGGCCGACGACGGTGTGGGCGGTGGCCCGACCAGACCGATCAGGAGCTTGCGGCGTCGCAACGAGACCTTCTCACCCCCTCGGGCATGCGCTTCCCACCCTGACGGCGGCGATGGAACGGGGCCGGAGAGTGAGAGCGGGGTGAAGGCGAGGGGTCATAAGCGGGAGGGGAAGCCGCACGACAGGAGGAGCGCCGCGCGGCGCGGACCACGGCGCACAGCACTTGTCCGTTACGGGTGTTCATCCGGTTTCGAGCTCGGACCAGACTCGTTTCCCCCAGCGCAGCACGTCGACGCCCCACCGAACCGACAGCGCGTCGACCATGCGCAGGCCACGGCCATTCGTGTCGTCCGGGCGGATGTCTCGGAGGACAGGCAGGACGGGGTCCTTGTCGACCACGGCGATGCGGACCCGTCGCTCCCCCACGCGCGTCACTGTTACCCGGATTACGGCACCACGGGCGTGGATGGCCGCGTTGCCCACCAGTTCGCTGACGACGGTGGCCGCCGCGTCATTCAGGACGGACAGGTCCCAGGTGCCCAGCGCGGTCGTCGTCAGCTGCCGGGCCGGGGCTGCCGCCTGTGGGGTGCGAAACAGCGTCTCTGTATACGCCGCCGCCCCGCGTGAGGATGGCTGCGTAGCGATCCTCACGCGGCGGCTCCCCACACCGGAGGTGTCGTCCACCTCACCGTCCGGCCGGAAGGTGCCGGGCCGCTCCTCACGCACGGGATTCCTCCAACGGAGTGAGCCGGGCCGACACCGTGGACCGCGCACCGAGGATCCCGCCCGCGATACCCAGGCGCACGACGAACTCGGGCCTGCACAGCGTCCCGGGGCTTTCCACGGGGACCACCCAGTGGGCCCGGGTTACTCCGGACTGGCGGATGCGGACGCTCGGCACACCCACGTAGCCCCCGAACCCCAGGCGCTCGGTGTTCGGCAGGCACCAGCCGAGGGTTCCGGCGCTCCTCGACGTGAGCAGGTAGTACCGCTTCGCGTAGCGGTCCAGAAAGGCCGGCTCTCCTTCGAGGGCCGCGTTCAGGCAGGCGGCGACAGCCTCCGGCGTCTCCGTGCCGGCCGCCTGGTGTACGACCGAGGCGGAGATGCGAATCGCCGAGAAGGTGCTCCCGCACCGCAGCAGCGCCACGCCGTGGGAAGCCCATTCGGCCCGGGCGGTCTCCGCGTCCCGTGCAGCCGACAGGAGCCAGTGTTCAACGGTGAGTTCCCGCTCTGCGTGCGCGGTCATCGTCCCGCTGACCTCGGATGCTCGTTCTCCGATCATGGCGCATTCCCTTCGCTGATCTCTCTTCACCCAGCCAACTCCCGGCGAATAGGACCCGCCGGACCTACCACCGGACTTTCCGCCGGACTTTTGGCCGGGACCGGTCTTTCCCTCACCCGGGGATCGCTACGGTCGGTACACGACACGGAGCACCGGAGGCGCGAAGTGGCCGACCCGACCCCCTTCGAGCGCGAGTGCCTGAACCGAGGCTGGGGCAAGCCGGGGCCTTTCCTCGCAGCGTTTGTGCAGGCCGCAGCAGTGATCGGCGAGGCTGTCACTCTCACGGACCGCCAATACAGGCGGTGGCGCCTTCCGTCACCGCCTGCTCCCCGGGCGGGCGCCTGGCGCGTCCTGCACGCGATGTTCGGCATGGATCCGGTCGATTTGGGATTCCCCGGGCCTCCACCAGGTGCCACCGTGGGGAGAGCATGGCCACTCCCCGCACCGGAAGGCATCAGCGTGGACCGACGGATGTTTCTCACCGATTCCCTCGGCGCAGCGGCAGCGACCGGTTTGCCCCCGGCGCACCGGTACACACCGACCGGTCCCCCGTCCACCGTCGGCACCGACCATCTGCGCGAACTGCGCGCCGGACTCCGGAGCCTCTACCACCTCGACGACGCCTATGGCGGGGACGACGTGCGCCCCCTGGCCCTACGGCATCTCCGCCGCGTCCGCCGCGTCATCAACGGGAGCGCCTACCCCCCAACGATCGGCCGACAGCTCCACCTCCTCGCCGGGGAGACGGCCGAGCACTGCGGGTGGCTCTACTTCGACGCGGACGACCAGGGCACCGCCCGCCGCTACTGGGGCGAGGCCCTCACCGCGGCGACCATGCTCCGCGACGACAGCCTCGAACTGCTCGTGCTTGCCTCGCTGAGCATGCAGGCGAGCCATGAGGGCCGACCTCGGGACGGATACGAACTCGCTCGCGCCGCCCAGGAGCGCGCCCGAAAGTATGGCTCGCCAACCATCCAGTCCCTCCTCGCCGTGCGGGAGGCGCGGGCCCTGTCCTTGATGCGGGACGAAGCGGGCGCGCGCAAACGCCTGACGAACGCCATGCACCTGGCCGACCGAGCGTGCCAGGGGCGCCCCTGCCCCGGGTGGGCCGCGTTCCACGGCCGAACCGAGCTGGACTATGCGCAAGGGCTGCTCTACACCGAGACCGGGCATCACCAGGCCGCGGTCACCTTCATGCGTGCCGCGCTTGCCCACCAGGACCGGACCTACGGCCGGAACCGTGCCCTGTACCGGCTCACACTCGCCCGCACCCTGGTCAGGGCCGGGGAGGCCGAAGAAGGCGCGGCCTACGCCGTAGACAGTCTGGAGCACCTGGCCGAGGTCGAATCCGGGCGCGTCACGAAGCGGTTGAACGAGGTGACTGCCCTGCTCCGCACACAGGACACCACCGCCGCCCGCGACGCGGCCGAGGAACTGACCTCGTACACACATCACCAAGGGATCTGATGTCCGACGTGGAGTTCAAGCGCTACGAGGGACGGGAGGCGGCCCACCGGCTCGACGCGTTCCTTGCGGCGTACGAAGAGATCTACGCCGAACCGCCGTACCGCGAAGGGCCGCGCGATGTCGCCGACTTCATCGACCGCTACCGGGTCCAGGCACAGCGCCCCGGCATGCGGCTCGTTCTGGCCCGCGATGCCGCTGACGGCAACGCGATCGGCTTCGCCTTCGGGTACCTTCTCTCTGCCGACACGCAGTGGTGGCAGAACATGCAAGAACCTTTGCCGGAGCACTTCACGAGCGAGGACGGCACACGCACCTTCGTCATCATCGAGCTCGCCGTACGGGCGGCCTGGCGGCGCCGCGGTGTCGCCACCGGCCTCCACACCACCCTCCTGGACGGCCTGACCGTCGAGCGGGTCACACTCACGATGCGGCCCGAGCCCGAAGCCGAACCCGCGCAGGCTGCCTACGCGGCTTGGGGATACGAAAAAGTCGGCGTTTCCCATCCGTGGGAAGAAGCGCCGTACTACGACGCGATGGTGCTCACTCTGCCCTCTGCCGCCCGCTAATCCGGGGGAATGAAGGGCGGCACTGTCGGGAGCTGTGAACCCGTTGGCGCTATGTCAAACCAAGGGGTCTGTACGCGTCTTCTTTTGGCTCCAGCAGGCGCACGTCTCCGTCTTTGGGGGCCACCACCCCCGGGTGCGCGGGGACGACCCGCCGCCGTCAACCTCGTTGTGGGTGTCGCGGGGACCACCCCCGCGTGCGCGGGGACGACGGAATCCTGACCGGCGTGACGTTCTGGGAAGAGGGACCACCCCCGCGTGCGCGGGGACGACCGGCTACGAAGCGGCCAAGGCGCACTGTGCCAGGGACCACCCCCGCGTGCGCGGGGACGACCGGCTACGAAGCGGCCAAGGCGCACTGTGCCAGGGACCACCCCCGCGTGCGCGGGGACGACGTGAGGAGGGGTTGGCCGTTGATGCGGACTTCGGGACCACCCCCGCGTGCGCGGGGACGACAAAGTGGCTGGGCTGGTGGGCTCCTGTGTGACGGGACCACCCCCGCGTGCGCGGGGACGACCAGGACACCACCTGTGCATCCACCTGTGCCCGGGGACCACCCCCGCGTGCGCGGGGACGACCTGCTCCTGGCGTGTACGACGTGCAACGGCTGGGGACCACCCCCGCGTGCGCGGGGACGACAACCGCGTGGCGTTCAGGGACAGCTCGGCGTTGGGACCACCCCCGCGTGCGCGGGGACGACAGGCCGCGACCTGCGCGTTTAGTGCGGCTGAAGGCGGATTTTACTTACTTCCGCGGACTCGCTCATAACGGTCACTCCGAATTTTCGTGTCGATAATGCCACACCGGGTCACTGGCCCCGCCGACGACAGGTGTACCTGGTGCCGAGTATGCCGAACCGGCACGGGGGTGACGCGCGGCCCGGCAACGGCGAGGTGCGTCCGACAGAACGCACCCGTCCCCGGCTGGGTTTGCCCGCCCGGTACCGTGCGCTGTCCGCGGATGCGGACGGTACCGGGCAGGTGTCAGTCCCGGGGCCGCCGGAAGGTGTACAGGGAGTACCGGTCGCCGGGACTGAGGTACTCGCCGTACTCGATCACCCTTCCCTCGGCGTCGAACAGGCTGTTGTAGCCGACGAGGTACCAGGACGTGGACGAGGAGACCGGGGTGTCGCCGTCGTAGGTCACCCGGTGCCGGCGGATGACCCGCTCGCCCTCTTTCGTGCCGAGGGCGAGGGCGAGGGCGACCCGGGCCGGGGCCGGGACCAGTCCGGCGGACAGGATCTCCGCGTGCTGGCCGGGCGGGTAGATGCGCCCGGTGGTCTCCATGCTGCGGAAACGGTCTGCCGGGGAGTGGTGCAGGCGGGCGCGGGCCCGGACCACGCTCCCTCGGCCCTGCTGGGACTCGATCAGATTTTCATGGCGCAGCTCGGAGAGCACCTTGGCCGCGGTGCCCCGGGAGATGCCCCAGTCGGCGGCGAGCTGGCGTTCGGAGGGAACGGTCTCGCCCTCGGCCAGACGGCCGCTGACGATCTCTTCGCGCAGATGGTTGAACACCTGCATGTAGGGCGGCAGGGAGCGGACGATCTCGGGAGCCATGGTGATTCCCTTCCACACGCTGGATTAGGCCACCTGGGGTATGTCAGGGATACGCTGCGCATTTGGCCGATTACCCGCGATGCGCCATTGTGATCCGCCTGACCCGACTTCCGGAAGGCAGGCATCCGTTGAAGAAGATCATTGCCCGGTTGTGGCGGGGCATCCGGGGCCCGATGCAGTGGCGCGTCCTGTGGCTGGCCCACGCGAAGTTCATGGTCGGCGTGACCGGCGTGGTCCGCGATGGGCAGGGGCGCGTGCTCCTGCTCAAGCACCGGATGTGGCCGCCGGAACGGCCCTGGGGGCTGCCCACCGGATACGCCGTCAAGGGCGAGGAGTTCCCGCACACCATCGCCCGCGAGGTGAAGGAGGAGACCGGCCTGGACGTGAAGGCCGGGCGCCTGGTGCACCTCAAGAGCGGCTACAAGCTCCGGCTGGAGGTGGCTTACGAGGCCGTCTGCACCGGAGGCACCCTCAAGATCGACACCTTCGAGATCCTGGAGGCACAATGGTTCTCTCCGGACGCTCTGCCCGACGGTGTTCAGGAGTCCCACCGGGCCCTGATCCATGGGAAACCGGCGGACTGACCGGTCAAGTGCTCGCCCCCCACGAGCACTTGGTGGAAATCGGACGCGAGCCCCCTGCTGGACGCGCTCACCCGCCTGCGCGGCGATGACGGGATCGACGATGTCACCGCGCAGCACCCCGACCACATCTTCCTGCCCCTGCCACAGGCACTGGCACGCTGGCGGGAAGCCGGAGTGGACGTCAGTCCCTTCGCCACGGGCATCGACCTGCTGCGGCCCCGGTACGCCGCCCTGGGCCTGTGGCCACCTGCTGCCCTGGGAACGAGTCCACGTCGCCGTACACTCGCGGCGGCCAGGCGCCTTCGGCGGCTTCCACCACCCCAACCAGGGATACCGCCACCTCCAGATGCGCGCCCTGGTCACCGCGTACGGTGACCTGAACCGGGACGCCCCGGCGCATCCGGCCCTGACGGTCCTGGACCTGCTGCGCGGATACGCCCACGACTGCCTGCACTACGGGTCCTACCGCAGCTACCAGCTCAGCGGGGGCGAGGTCGTCCGGACGCACTACGGCGTCAACTTCCGTCGCGGCACCGGCCGCAGCTACTCGCCTCCCGATGCCACGAACTCCCCCACCACCCACAACCTGGGCACGGTCATGGAGGGCGCGTGCGACCGGGAGGCCCGTTCACTCACCCGCCAGGCCGCCGCCCTCCACGGCATCACCGCCAGGACAGGCCGCGGAACCACCGACCGCTTCGCGTTCCGCGATGTCACCGGACAACTGAACGCCGTGGATACCGCGGCCCTGGGCTCCGCCTCCCCCGAGGCAGGCCCGGACTGTGCGGCGTATCTGGCCGCGATGGGCCGGTACGAGACCGGCGTGAACACCCGGTACGGCGCCTTCCTGGACGAGATCGGCCGGGCGGAAGCCACGGGCCTGCACGCGACGATCCTGCATTCCGTGATCAGCGGTGACACCGCGACCCTGTGCGCCTGGCTGAACCGGCGCCACGGACCGGGCGCGTTCACCGCACTGTTCCTGGCCCGAGACAGCTTCGGGCTCCCACAACCGGCGGCCTGACGCCGCGCGCCCGGGTTCCGCAGAACAGCGGCGGGACCCGGGCGCTCCCCGCGTGCGCGGGGACGACGAATCCCGCATGGCCAACAGCGCGGAAGTGAGGGGACCACCCCCGCGTGCGCGGGGACGACGGACCGGCAGGTTCGGAATGATGCTCATCCTGGGGACCACCCCCGCGTGCGCGGGGACGACATCGGCTACCTCGGCGGTGTGGACCCAGCCGCGGGACCACCCCCGCGTGCGCGGGGACGACCACCCCCGCAGCCTGCCCGAAATCCGGGAGCTGGGACCACCCCCGCGTGCGCGGGGACGACATGACGTCGAAGGGTGGGCCGATGCCCTGGCGGGGACCACCCCCGCGTGCGCGGGGACGACGCCGGTACGTCACTGAAAGTGATGTTGCAGCGGGGACCACCCCCGCGTGCGCGGGGACGACAACAAGGGAGATCGTTCCGAAAAACATCACAAGGGACCACCCCCGCGTGCGCGGGGACGACCGCCTGGCGCGCCTCATCAAGCGCGGGCAAGCCGGACCACCCCCGCACGCGCGGGGACGACGGTGCCGAGGCTGAGGGCGGTGGTGCCGTCGGGGGACCACCCCCGCACGCGCAGGGACGACCAGGTGATGGTGTACTCACGGCCGGTCGTCTGGGGACCACCCCCGCACGCGCGGGGACGACTCCAGCCGGGGAAGGGCGATAGGCGGGGCGGCGGGACCACCCCCGCACGCGCGGGGACGACCGCAAGGACAACGGGGGGCTGTAGGGCATGTAGGGACCACCCCCGCACGCGCGGGGACGACGAGGCGCAGGTCCTGCGGGATGCCGGTGAGGCGGGACCACCCCCGCACGCGCGGGGACGACACGAGGAGTTGGGCTAGTTGGCTTGTCAGCTAGGGACCACCCCCGCACGCGCGGGGACGACGGGGACGCAAGGGGGAACGCGCGGGTAGACCTGGGACCACCCCCGCACGCGCGGGGACGACGGCGTGGACGGTGCAGGTCAGGCGGGCGGCGAGGGACCACCCCCGCACGCGCGGGGACGACAGCCAGAGGCGCTCCTCCCGTTCCCCGTTCTCGGGACCACCCCCGCACGCGCGGGGACGACGAGGAGGAGGCCGCCGAAGAGGGCGGCCGGTGGGGACCACCCCCGCACGCGCGGGGACGACAGGCCGTGACCTGCGTGTTTAGCGTGGCAGGAAGCGGTTTTTACTCACTTCCAAGGAATTGCCCATAACGGCCACTCCGTAATTTTGCGGCAAACATGCTGAAACTGGACTTCGGCTCGGCTGTCGGCGTGAGCGCGTCCGGTGCCGAGTATGCCGAACCAGTATCGGAGGTGGTGCGCGGCCCCCTCGTGCGGGTGCTGGGACAATGGCACCGAGTCCGTCTCCCGTTGGCTCCTTGAACGCTGCGTTACCGGATGCAGGGCAGGCTCGGGACAGCGAACAGCGGAGAGCGGACAGCCCCAGGCTCCCGCACCCAGTGATCTGACGCCGCACCCGCCAAGATTCCGCAGCACCGCAACGAGTCCCGGCCGCGCCCCCATCCGCCTCGGACTCCTCTCCCCGCCCGCCCGAGCCCCCATCTCCGTCCCCGTCCCCGCCCCCACCCGACGCGGAAATCCGCCCCCGTCACCCATAAGGCAAAATGACGGCCCGTCAGTCCCCACAGGAGGCCCGTGTGCTGTTGCTCGATCTTGATTCCGTGGCGCCGCGTGAGCGGGCGGAGGCGTTTCACTACTCGTTGACGGATTCCTCGGTGCCGAATGATGTCGTTCACGAGGAGCCGGATTCGGGTATTCACGCGCGTATGGAGGGGTGGCGGGTGGGGGATCTGGATCTCTTTGCCACTCGGAATTCCGGTTTTCATGTGCGGCGGACGGAACGGCATGTGCGTCACCACAGGAGTCATCCTGTGGTCTCCGTCTCGCTTCAGCTTTATGGTGCGCACCGTGCCGAAGTCGCGGGGCGGCGGTATCTGCTCGGGCCGGACGATCTCTGCGTCTTTCACGAGTTGTCTCCCCGTGTGTACGGCTGGACCGGTGACGGGGCCTCGCAGGCGATGATGTTCGATATGGAACGCTTGGGTGTGCCGGTGGATGCGGTGGTGAAGGCTTCGTCTCGGTTGCGGGCCAGTCCGTTGCACGACCTGTTTCTTCGGCACCTGCGTGGGGTGTGGCGTGATCCGGAGCGGCTCGCGACCGATCCGGGGGCTGAGGCGCTCGCGAACGCCACCACGGAGCTGTTTCGCGCGCTGCTCTTGTCGGCCGCGCACGCGGAGGAGGACACCACGGTCCGGTCGGCCATGGACGAGACCCTGCTCGCGCGGGTCATGGCCTACGCGCGCCGTCACCTGGCGGACCGTGAGCTGACGCCCGAGCGGATCGCGGCCGAGCACGCGGTGTCGGTGCGTCGGCTCTACCTCCTGTTCAGTGAGGAGGGCATCAGCCTGGAGCAGTGGCTGATCACCGAGCGGATCGGGAAGGCGCGGCAGATGCTGGCCTCCTCCCGTTACGACCGCCTTACCATCGCGGCGATCGCCGCGCGGTGCGGGTTCGGCAGCCCGAGCCATTTCAGCCGCCGGTTCCAGGCGGCGTACGGCATGGCGCCGAGCGAGTGGCGGCGGAACAGGACTTGTTGAGTGGTGTGGCTTCCGGGGTGTGTCGGGGACGGGGCGGGGCGGGCCAGGCATGTTGTCCTGAGTATGGACAGGCGGTTTGTCCAACGGCGTTGACGTTCGGGCTGCCCTCGGGTCTTCTGCTGCGATGTCTGACCTTCGCTTCCGGCCGCCGGCCGATGACGACACGCTCAAGGACTGGCAGTATGTCCACAATGTGATCATTCCTACCCGCCCTCTCTCCTTGGACGAGGTACGAGAACGCGCCCGGCGCGATCACCTGGAGGTCGCGTATCTCGATGGCGCGCTCGTGGGCTGCAGCACGGTGCGTCCGCCGACGGACGAGTCGCGGGCGGCCACCGTCATCGTCCGGGTACTCGTCGCCTACCGCCGGCGGGGGTTCGGCGAGGAGCTTTACGTGCGGGGGCTCCATCGGGCGCGGGAGCTGGGTGCCGAAGTGATCGAGACCGTCGTTCTGTCCTCCAATGAGGACGGGCTGCGTTTCGCGTTGCGGCACGGGTTCGTCGAGACGGAGCGGTATCTGCTGCCCGGGGACACGATTCCTTGGATCGACTTGCGGCTTTTTCCTAAGCCTTGAGTGAGGATGCCGAAGACGGTGCGATTCAGGCGGCGCGAGGTGCGGTTCAGGCGGCGTGGAGGGCCGCGTGCAGGGTGTCCATGACCTGGATGCGGGCCGCCTTGGAGGCATCCGTGCCGCGGAGCAGGTCGAACAGGACGAAGGCGTGGATCGTCCCGTGGTAGCGGACCGAGACGACCGGCACGTCCGCTTCCCGCAGGCGCGCCGCGTACGCCTCGCCTTCGTCGCGGAGTACGTCGGCCTCGGCCGTCAGGATGAGCGCCGGTGGCAGGCCCCGGAGACCGCGGGTGGGGGCGCGCAGGGGGGACACGGTGCCGTGCGAGCGGGTTCGCGGGTCCGGTGCGTACTGCTGCCAGTAACCGTGCATCACGGACCGGCCCAGGAAGAACCCGTCCGCGAACTGGCGGTAGGACGGGGTGTCCATCGCGGCGTCGGTCACCGGGCAGACCAGCACCTGGTGGCGGAAGTGCGGCGCGCCGCGCTCCCGCGCCACGAGGGTGAGGGCGGCCACGTGATGGGCACCCGCGCTGGCGCCCACGACCGCGATCCTGGTGCCGTCCAGCCGGCAGTCCGTGCCGTGGCGGGCGATCCAGCAGGCGACGGTGTAGGCCCGCTCGACGGCGTCCGGGTGCCGCGCGTCGTCCGGCACGTCGTACTCGGGGATGACCACGGCGGCGTCCGCCCCCAGCACGAGGTCCGCCACCAGCTTGCGGTGCGCGTAGGCGTCGGTCAGCATCCAGCCCAGGCCGTGCAGGTACAGCACCACCGGGAGGGGTTCGTCGCTGCCGGCCGGGCGCAGGATGCGTACCCGGATCCGGTGGCCGTCGCCCGCGGGCAGGGCCAGCCACTCCTCCTCGACGTCGGGTTCGTCGCGGCCGTCGCCGTTCCAGAGGGACGCCATGCGCGCCCGGGAGCCCGTCACGTCGATGTCCCCGGAGGTGGGGCACGCGTACTGCCGGACGAAGGCCCGCGCCTTGCCTTCGAGGACAGGCGTCGCCCGAAGGGCCAGAACGTCTTCTTCCACGGGAACTCCTGCGCGAGGGGCGGGTCACGGGCCGTTCGAAAGAGCGGCCCCACACCCACGGTCGGGCAGACAGGCGCTCGGTGCCGGAAGCGGCTCTGCCGGCACCGGGTACTCACCCTATGGGTCCGGATGCCGGACGCGGACGGGGGCACCGTACTCAGCCATGCCGGTGCGTGCACAGTTCAGGCGTCGGCGGGTGTCGGCGGGGGTCGGTGGGGGTCGGTGGGTGTCGGTGGGGGTCGGTGGGTGTCGGTGGGTGTCGGTTGGGGTCTTCGGCGCTACTGGGGCGTTCGGGCCTGGAAACGCGTGTCCTGGAGTGCGTGCATGGGCGTGCGTGTCTGGGCGTGCGTGTCTGGGAGTGCGTGTCTGGGAGTGCGTGACGCGAAATGCAGTCATATGACTTAACTGTTTCGCGGCTCGTCCCCGCAGACTCGGTAACGGGTGAGTGAGGCGACGTCCCCCTCCCGCACCGTGCACTGATTCCGGGACGGCTGGAGGGAACCCTCGTGAGCGCTCGCCCCGGGACGGCCGTGACGCCGGGCATCGACGCGTCCACCGACGCGTCCACCGAGGTGGCGGACGCGGTCTCGCGATGGCTGGCGCCGGTCCGGGAGGCCATCCGGCAGGACGGCTCGGCGTCCGGGGTCGTGACGGCGCGGCATTTCGGCTACGTGCGCCTGGTGGCCTGCGAGACCGGGGCTCCGCTGCGCCTGAGGAGAGGCCCGCGCTCGATCGCCCAGGACCCCGCGGACGCCATCGCCCTGCTGGTGCCGCAGGAGGGGACCGTCCGGCTGGCCCAGGACGGCCGTGGCGCCTCCGTGGAGAGCGGGCAACTGGCCCTGGTCGACCTGCGCCGGGCGTTCTCGGTCGAGCAGCGGGGCCCAGCCCGGGTGCTCTTCTTGCGCCTGCCCGTCCACGCCCTGCGCCTCCCCGCGGCTCACCTGCGTTCCGTCACCGCGCGTGCCCTCGCCCCGGCGGGCGGGGTGGCCGCCTTGCTGGCGCCGTTCCTGCTGGACCTGGACGCGTCGGCCTCCCGGATGCCCGCGGCGGTGGGCGAACGGATCGGGGGCATCGTCACCGAGATGGTGGCCGCCCTGGTCGACGAGCTCACCGAGGACGTGCGCGGCACCGCGGAGGCGGAACGCCATCCGCTGGTCGTCACGATCCGCCAGTACATCGACCGGCACCTCGGCGACCCCGAACTGTCCGCGGAGCGCATCGCCGGGGCGCACCTCATCTCGGTCCGCTACCTGCATCGGCTCTTCGAAGGTGAGGGAATCACCGTCGGCAAACTCATCCAGCGGCGGCGGGTCGAGCAGTGTGCGCGGGAACTCTCCCGGCGCGGACGCGTGAGCCCGTCCATCTCCGTGGTGGCGTCCCGCTGGGGCTTCCGCAGCACCGCGCACTTCAGCCGCGCCTTCAAGGCCGCCTACGGGCACGCGCCGAGGCAGTGGCGGCGTGCGGTGACGGGAGCGGGGGAGGGCGGAGCGCAGGGAATCCACGGAGTCCACGGGGTTCATGGAGTCCCCGGAGACCACGGAGTCCCCGGAGACCATGGAGTGACTGACCCGGCTTGAGCAGGGGGAGCTGCCGGACCGGTTGGGCGGGCCGTTCACCTGCCCGGTGCCTGCGGTGCACGGGTCCGGCCGTCGCGCCAGTCGCTGGGTGACACGCCGTAGGCGGCGCGGAAGCTGCGGCTGAAGTGCGCCGCCCCGGCGAAGCCCCACCGGCCCGCGACCGTGGACACGGTGGTGTCGTCCCGCCCCGGCCGGGCCAGCTCCCGCCGTGCCTCCTCCAGGCGGCGGTGACGGATCCACCGGCCGACCGTGATGCCGTTGCTCTCGAACAGTTTGTGCAGGTAACGGATCGAGATGTGCTGGGCCGCGGCGACGGTCGCGGGCGTCAGCCCCCGGTCCCAGAGGTGCGCGTCGATGTGGGCGCGCAGCCGCCGGATCAGGGCCTGGCGGCCGGGTGCGCCGTCCTGCGGTTGTCCGTGCGCGTGGCGATGAGCGTCCTGCGGTTCGGGTTCGGCCTCGTCGACGGCCAGCAGGGCGACCAGTTCGGCGACGGTGCCGGCCAGGTGGAGCGCGGTCCGCGGCGCGTACTCGGGCGCCGCGCGGACGAGTTCCCGCAGGAGTGGGACGAGCAGCGGTGCCACCGGGCCGTCGGCGAACGGGGCCCGGCCGCTCAGCTCCCGCGCCTGGCGATCGGTGAGGGTGAGCGCGTAACGCGGGACCCGGATCAGGTGCAGGGTGAAGTCCTGGGCCTCGTGGAGGACGAAGGGCTCCGCGCCGTCCGAGACGAAGAGGTCGCCGGGGCCGCAGGCCGCGTCGGTGCCCTGGCGGACGAGGGTCGCTCGGCCGGAGGTGTGGAAGCCCAGCAGCAGGTGCGGGTCGGTGGGGTCGGGGGTGAGGCCGACGGGGTCGGCGGGGCTGGCGGGGTCGCGGGTGAAGGGCTGGGCCGTTCCGCGCACGGTGTGGATGTGTAGGAAGCCCAGGGATCGGGTCTGTATGTCCGCTGCCGGGGCGGTGGGGCGGGCGGTCGGACGGGTGGTGGACTGGGCGGTGGGCCGGGCGGTGGGACCGGTGTGGGTCGGGGGCGGGGGGAATGCCTCCGTCGGTGCGGTGCCGATCGTGGGTGGGGTGCTCGTGCGGCTGCTGGGCGCGTTCGCGTCCGTTGGCTGCTCGTCCGTTGGCTGCTCGTCCGTTGGGCGCTCGTTCGTCGGGTGCGCGTCTGTCGGGTGCGCGCCCGACGTGCGGTCGCGGGTGGCGGACCTGCTGGTTGTGGGCTCGTCGGTCGGCATGTGCTCGTTGGCCGGTGTGGGCTCGTCGGTCGGCATGTGCTCGTTGGCCGGTGTGGGCTCGTCAGTCGGCGTGGGCTCGTCGGTGTCGTCGGTAGCGCGGGTGCCGTCCGTGCCGGGGGTGCTGCCGGGTGCGGAGGTCGGGTTCAGGTTCATGCGGCCCCTTGGGCGTGGCGTTCGTTCGGGTGCCGGGACGGGACCGGCGTGGGGGCGTCACGCGGCGAGTGGGCCCACGGGGACCAGCCTGAGCGGTCCCGGCGGGGCTGGGGAGACGATCCGGCGATCTCTGCGCGGAGGGGCACGAACCCTGCACGGTGGGGCATCGCGGCGTCGCCAGGAACCCCCGGCGACGCGGGCCGACCGGCGCGGTGGATACGGTGAGGGCCGTTGACGGACAGTCGGCGGACGGTTGACGGGCGGACTGCGCCCCGAAGCCGCCGGGCGGGCGGTGGAGCGACCCGTGCTCCTCATACGGACACGCGGAAGCGTCGAATCACACGGACACGCGGAAGCGTCGAAACGGATACGCGGGGCGGAAGCGCCGAGACAGAACGCGGGCGGGACGAACCACCCGCCGGCACGGGGGGAGCCGTGGAGAACGGACTGGCCGGCGGCGTATACGGCGGCAGCGATCGCGTCGGCGACGAACACGGCGGCGGCGATCGCGGCGGCGACGAACACGGCGGCAGCGAACACGTCGGCAAGGAGCTCATCGGCAAGGAGCTCATCGGCCGCCAACGCGAACGCGCCCTCCTGGAACGCGTACTGGAAAGCGCCCGCGCCGGAGCCTGCGGCTCGGCGACGGTGCTGCGGGGCGAGGCCGGTATCGGGAAGACCGCGTTGCTGGACTGGGCGGCGGACCGGGCCGCGCGCGAGCGGTTCACCGTCCTGCGGGCCGGGGGGAGCGAGGCGGAGACCGGGCTGGCCTTCGGGGTGCTGCACCAGGTGCTCCGGCCGCTGCTGGCGCACTCGCGCGCGCTGCCCGCCCGGCAGCGGGCGGCGCTGGAGAGCGCCCTCGGACTGCGTGACCCCTCGCCCTCCGACGGCTTCCGGGTCGGCGCGTCCGCGCTGGCCCTGCTCGCGGAGGAGGCGCGTCACCGTCCGGTGCTCGTCCTCGTGGACGACCTGCACTGGGTGGACTCCTCAAGCGCCGCCGTCCTCGCCTTCCTCCGCCAGCGGATCGCCGATCTGCCCGTGGCCATGGTGTGCGCGAGCCGTCCCGTGGACTCGGCGCCGGAGGGATGGCCCGTGCACCCGGTGGACGTCGAGGCGCTGACGGGTGAGGACTCCCGCGCTCTGCTGCGCCGCTGGCACCCCGAACTGGCGGCCACCACGGCGCGGCGGGTGATGGACGAGGCCGCGGGCAATCCGCTGGCCCTGGCCGAGTTGCCGGGCCAGCTGGGGGACGAGCATCGCAGGGGCGTCCTGCCGCTGCCGGAGCGGCTGCCGTTGGGGCAGCGGCTGGAGGAAATCTTCGCCCGGCGGATCCGTTCCCTCCCCCCGGAGGTGACGAGGGCGCTGCTGCTCACCGCGCTGGACGGCGCCGGCGCGGCCCGGGGCGACGCCCTCGCCGGGCCGCTGCCCGGCCAGGACCGCGCCGAACGGATCCTCGTCCCCATCGAGGCCAGCGGACTGGCCCGCCTGGACCACGCCGGTTGCCTCGTCTTCCGGCACCCTCTGGTGCGCAGTGCCGTGATCGCGTCCGCCTCGGAGGCCGAGCGGCGGGCCGCGCACCGGACGCTGGCGGAGCGGCTGCGTGCGGACGACCCGCGTCGGCTGCTGCACGAGGCCTCCGCCGCCGAAGGACCGGACGAACGGCTCGCCGCGCGGCTACAGGAGGCCGGGACGCGCATGGCCCTGCGCGGCGGTGACGCCGAGGGGGCGTTGCTGCTGGTCCGCGCGGCGTCCCTCAGCGCCGGTGCCGACAACCGGGCGCGGCGGCTGACCTGGGCGGCCGTGATGTCGGCCCGCGGCGGGCGCCTCGCGTACGCGGCGAAGCTGGTCGCGGAGCTCCAGCGGGCGCGGGTGCCGGAGGACGTCGCCCCGTTGCTCGCCTACGCGGTCGTGTACGTCGACCAGAGCCACCACGTGGACTTCGGCTCGTCGTTCGCCCTGCTGCCTCCGGCCTTGGCCGCGCTGACGGCGTCCGAGGAAGCTGGTACCGAAGTCGCCGGGGCACCCAGTACCGACGCCTCAGATATCCCTGTCTCCGGCGTCCCTACCTCCGAGGCCCGTGCCTCCGGCGTTCCTGTCTCCGACGCCCGTGCCTTCGGCGTCCCTGTCTCCGGTGCTCCCGCTTCCGGCGTTCCTGCCTCCCACACCCTCGCCTCCGACATCCCTGTCTCCGGTGCTCCTGTCTCCGACGGCCCCGCCTCCCACGCCCCCGCCTCCCACACCCCCGCCTTCGAAGACCTCGTCGAGCAGATGTTCTTCAAGCTGCTGCTGGCCTCCACGTACACGGACGATCCCCGGGGATGGGAGACGCTGGAGCGGTACCGGGAGCACGTGTCTCCCATGGCCCGGCTGTGCCACCGCGCGTGGGCGGACCCGCCGCGCACGGCGCACGGCGCGGAGGACGAACTGCGCAGCCTGGTGGCGCACCGGGCGGCGCGGCAGGAGACGGGCCACGCCTGGTTGCTGCTGTGGGCCGCGTCGGCGGTGGACAGCGCGGACGCGGAGCTGTGGTGGCTCTCCGGAGGGGAGCACGCCTACGCCACCCAGGGTTCCGTCGCCAAGGCGCGGTGCCACCAGGACTTCCTGCGGGGCCGCTGGGACGCCGCGCGGGACTGCCTGCGCGAGGCGGACACCGCCGAAGAACTCGGCTACCACTGCAACGCCCTGCTGTTCCGCCACTACCACGCCCACTTCCTGGCGGGCCGCGGGGACGAGCGGGGACTGCGCGAGGCGCGGGCACGGATCGAGCCGGCGGCGCGGAAGGCCCGGATGCGCTTCGTCACCGACCACCTGGACCATCTCGGCGCGCTCGTCGCCCTCGCGCACGGTCGGTACGAGGACGCGTACGCACGCCTGCGCCAGATGATGACCCCCGGCGACCTGCCGCGTGGGCTGCCCTGGTTCCACCTCCCGTTCTTCGACTTCGTGTACGCGGCCCAGCACTGCGGCCGACGGGCGGAGGCGCGCGCCCACGTCGCCGCCGGGCGCGCGGCACGGATGGGGGACATCTCCGCGCACCACGCCTTCCTGCTGGCGGCGGCGCACGCGATGACGGCGGACGGCGACACGGTTGACGACGACGTGGCGGACGAGGAGACGGCCGAGGACGAAGCGGTCGGTGACGAAGCGGTCGGTGACGAGGTGGCGGACGACGACGCGCCCGATGACGACGCACCCGATGTGGACGCGCCCGATGACGACACGATGGACGCGGCCTATGAAGCCGCTTACGCCGTGCCGGGTGCGGACCGGTGGGTCTTCGACCTGGCCCGGCTCCGTCTGGCGCACGGTTCCTGGTTGCTCCGCCGGGGACGGCGTACCGAGGCGGCTGACGTGCTGCGGGCCGCGGGTCGCGCCTTCGGTGAACTGCGCGCCGAGCCCTGGGCGGAACAGTGCCGGTCAGCGCTGCGCGCCGCCGACCGCGCCCCGGACCTCGCGGTGGCCGGCCCCGGCGCGCTCACGCCCCAGGAAATGCGCATCGCCCGTCTCGTCGCCACCGGGCTGACGAACAAGGAGGTAGGTGCCGCGCTGCACCTGTCCCCCCGCACCATCGGGGCGCATCTCTACCGGATCTTCCCCAAACTGGGCATCACCTCCCGGGCGGCTCTGGCCAGGGCGCTGCCGGGTGACGGCTGAACTCCCGGTCGTACGTTACGTACGTTACGTGCGGTCGAGCCGCCCGGATCGATCGGAGCGTCAGAAATCGACCGGAGCCGTGAGGTACGGACCGGGGCCGTGAGGTACCGACTGAAACCGTGAGTTACGGACTGAAGCCGTGAGGTACGGATTGAAGCCGTGAGGTATGGACCGAAGCGGGGCCGGTCCTGATCGGCAGGTCACGCCCCCGAGCGTTCCTCGGCCGTTCGCGTCTCCTCCAGGGCCCGGGCCACTCCGGCGCGGGTCGTGATGCCCAGCTTCGGGAAGATCTTGTAGAGGTGCGTACCGATGGTGCGCGGTGAGAGCCCGAGCCGTTCGCCGACCTGGCGGTTGGTCAGGCCTTGCGCGACCAGTTCGGCGATGCGCGACTCCTGGGCCGACAACAGGGGGTGCCGCCCTCCCGTTCCCCCGCTGGGTTCGCCGGTGCCCCCGCCGGTTCCGCCGCTGCCTGCCGACAGGGCGTCGAGTTCCCGTGCGGCCTGCTCGGCCCAGGGCGCCGCGCCGAGCCGGGTGAAGACGGTCAGCGCGGCCCGGCAGTGGGCGGCGGCCGACTCGTTACGGGAGCGGCGCCGGAGCCACGCGCCGTGGGCCAGCCGGACCCGGGCGAGCGGAAAGGGCCACCTCTCCGCGTCCGGGAGGGCGTACACGGCCTCGTAACGCCGTTCCACCCGCTCGTCATCGTCTCCGTCGTCATCGTCCTCGTCATCAGCGCCGCCGTCGTCATCCATGTCCGTACCGCCGTACTTGGAGGCGAGCGCCCCAGCGGCAAGGGCGTTGGCCGCAATCGCCTCCGCCGCGGCGACGAGGAAGGCGTGGTGGGCCGACGCGTGGGCGATCCCGGAGGCCCGGATCGCCCGCAGCAGGCGCCGGGCCTCCGCCCGCCGACCGCTGCCGACCGCCGCCTGCACCCAGTCGAGGAGCGACAGGTGGAACCAGGGTGAGCGAGGGGGGACGGCGCCAGGAGGTATCAGGCGCCGCGCCAGTTCCCACGCCTCGTCGGTCCGGCCGTGGCCGAGCGCGCACAGCACTTCGAGGCCCCGCAGGCGCTCGGTGACCGAGCGCGGGAGCCGCGCGCCCGCCGAAGCGCGGAGGGCCGGTTCCAGTGCGGCGAGACCCGCGCGGTCCCCGCGGGCGGCGAGGACCTGCCCCACGTTGTGCAGGAACAGCCTCTCGTGGAAGGCGTAGCCGACGGCGGCCGAGGTCTCGGCGCCCTGGCGGGAGGCGGCGAGCGACGCGTCCCAACGGCCGTGCAGGAAGTCGTCGTGCGCGCGGACGAGGTCGATGAACGCCTGGGTGGCGTACGCGTGGCGGCGCGCGAAGCGGCTCCACAGCGCGTCGTGCTCGCCGACGGCGCCGATGGCGGCGGCCGTCCACAGCAGGAGCCAGGCGGCGGCCGTCTCCCGGTCCGCCGGGAGGGCCGCGACCGCCTCCCGCAGCCGACGGGACACGTCATGGCCGGGACGGAACGGACCGGCCCAGGCCCGCCAGGCCAGCGCCGCCAGTTCGGAGGCGCCCGCGGCGTGGCGCTCGGCGGCGGCCCACGCCCGCTCGTCCCCGGTGTGCACGGCGACGACGATGAGCAGGAAGAGCATCGGTTCGAGCAGGGCGGCGCGCTGGTCACCGGCCGTCGGCGACACCGGCGTGTCGGGTGCCGCGGGCAGGAGGCCGGTCGAGGGCGTGGGTTCGCCGTCGAACTCGTTCGAGGCCGTGGGTAGGAGGTCGGCCGAGGGAGCGGGATCGCTGACGAACTTTTCCGAGGCCCCGGGCCGCAGGTCGACCGCAGGTGTGGGATCGCCGACGAACTCGTCCAAGGCTGCGGGCAGCAGATCGACCGCGGATGTGGGATCGCCGACGAACTCGTCCAAGGCCGCGGGCAGCAGATCGACGGCGGGTGTGGGATCGCCGTCGAGCTGTAGCCGGGTGTAGGCGACGACGAAGGCGTACAGCGCGGCGGGTTCGGGTCTTCCCGGGCACACTTCCGCCTCGGCCGCGGCGACGAGTTCCACCGCCAGGCGCAGCCGGCCGCCCCGCGCCGCCATGGCCGCGGCGGTGACCAGGCGCGCGGCCCGGGTCGACGCCGCCGCACTCAGACCGGCGGCCCGCGCCATCATGCCCGCCGCCTCGGCGTCACCGCCCCGCGCGGCCACGTCCTCGGCCTCCGCGTGCAGGAGCGCGGCCAGTTCGTCGTCCGTACCGAGGGTGGCGGCGGCCCGGTGCATGATCCGTCGCGGGCTGCCGACGGGCAGGGCGTCCGCGAGCAGCCGGTGCGCCGCGCGGCGTTCCGCGGGCGAGGCGCTGTGCGTCAGAGAGGCGCGCACCAGCGGGTGACGGAACGTCAGGCGGTCGGTCTCCGGGTCGACGCGCGCGAGGCCGGAGGTTTCGATGTGGTGCCGGATCTTCGTCCAATTCATCCAGGGCGTGGGCGTCTCGGGCGGTTCGGTGCCGTGCTCCGGGATGTCCCGTAGGTCGGTGACGTGCTGCGCGATGTCCTGCAAGACGGTGACGTGCTCCGCGATGCCCTGCGGAACGGTGATGCGCTCCGCGATGCCCTCCAAGACGGTGACGCGCTGGGCGAACGAGCCGCCGAGTGCCGCCACCAGCAGGAGGTGCCGAGCGCCGTCCGGCAGGGCGCGCACCCTGTCCTCGTACAGGCGCCCGAGACGTTCGCCCAGGGGCAGCTCGTCAAACAGATCGGCGATCTCGGGGTCGCAGTCGTCGGGGTCGCAGTCGTCGGGGTCGCAGTCGTCAGGGTCGCAGACGTCGGAGTCGCAGTCGTCAGGGTCGCAGTCGTCAGGGTCGCAGTCGTCGGGGGTGGTGTTTCCGGGGGCGCGGTGGTCCGGGCTCGCGTTCTCCGGTTCGCGGTCGTCGGTGCCGACGTTCCCGGGTGCGCGATCGTCCGGGCCCGCGTTCTCGGTTGACGTGTGAGGGGTGGCGCCGAGAGCGTCCGTCGTACGGGGCTCCCCGGGGAATGCCGGGTGTTCCGCGGACGGGCAGCGCATCCGGGCCGGGAGTTCGCGCAGTGCGAGAGGGTTGCCGCCGGCGGCGCGCAGCACCCGGCGGCGCGCCCGTTCGGGAAGGCACGGGTGGAGAGCCCGGAGCAGCCGTTCGGCCTGCCGTTCGTCCAGGGGCTCCAGGTCGATCACCCGGCCCGGCAGGCCGTCGATGTCGTCGTCATCCCCCAGGACCGTGGCGGGTCCGCCCCGGCGAACGGTCCTCGCGTACCGCGTCGCGCCGATGACGACGACGGGCAGCGGGGCCAACCGCCGTTGCACGTACCCGAACACGTCGATGCTGGACGGGTCCGTCCACTGGAGATCGTCCAGGAGCACGACGACGGGCTGGCGCGCGGCGGCCTGGGCGAGGAGGGTGAGGGCGGCGCCCGCCACCGCGAACCCTTCGGGCGGCGTTCCGGCGCGTACGCCCAGCGCGCACTCCAAGGCGTCCCGCTGCCCGGCGGGCAGCGCCCGGGTGTCGTCGAGCAGCGGCCACAGCACCTGATGGAGGGCGGCGAACGCGAGACCCGACTCCGCCTCGGCGCCGGTCATCCGCAGGACGCGGAACCCGGCGCGACGGGCCATGGTCTCGGCCACCTTCAGCAGCGCGCTCTTGCCCATGCCGGGGTCACCGCGCAGGACGACGGACGTCCCCGTGGAAGCGATGCCCGCCAGCGCCGACTCGATGACCGCGATCTGCGCGTCCCGCCCCGCCAGGACCGGCACGGCCCACCGCCCCCCGGGCACGCCCACGCTGCTCATGACCTGCCCGCCCTTCCCGCCGTCCGACCCGAGCCGTTCGTTGCTCGGCCGCCTGCTCGTCCGCCCAGTAGATCAGACGCGGGTTCGAGGAGGAATTCGTCATCGCAGGTGAGCGGGGTTCTGCGGGGCGTCGGACGGGTCCGGGGAGGGGGGCGGGAGGGCGTCCGCTGAGGGGTGGTTTCCGGGGCGCGGCGCGAGGTCGTGGGGGAGGGCGGACGGGCGTCCGCTACCTCCCGCCGGACCGGCGCGGCCCCTGTGCACCTACGGGCAAAGGCTGTGCAGTCAGCCGCGACAACGGGCGTCCCGCGCCGCATAGCGTCACGCCGTACCCCTCCACCACAGGAGTGCTCCGATACAGGGTTCTCCACCTCACAGGGGCGCTCCTATACAGGGTTCTCCACGGCAGCGACGCTCCACGGCAGGGGCGCTCCGATGCAGGGGCGCTTCGACGCAGGGGTGCTCCGCCCCGACACACTCCACTCTCCACACGAACAGGCCTGACCATGACCGAGCGGACCCCCGCGAAAAAACCGCGCGCGGCAGGCGCCCCGGCGACCGCCGTGCGGCGCCAGGGCACCATCCATGACCTCGTGATACCCGACGGGGTGCGGGGGACGGCCCCCGCCCAGCCGCTCATCGAACCGGCCGTCGCGACGCCGCGTCGGTCCTTCACCTCGTGCCCGCCCGCGAGCCGCTCCCTGGGAGGCAAGCCGTGACCACAGCCGAACTCCCCGAGGCCGGACAGCGCTCCGAGCACCTTGAAGCCGGACAAGGCTCCGATCTTTCCCAGGTCGGGCCCCCCGAGGATCTTTCCCAGGTCGGGCCCCCCGAGGCCGGGCAGCCGGACGCACGGCACACCGAGCCTTCCGGCGCGGGGCAGCCGGGCACACGTCCCTCCGAACTCCCCGAGGCCGGGCAGCGCTCCGCGCTCTCCCAGGTCGGGCCCCCCGAGGCCGGGCAGCCGACCGGACGACATTCCGAGCCGGACCTGCGGCAGATGACCCGCATCCACCTGCGCCCCATCGCCTCGCCCATGCCCCTCGGTTTCTTCGCGGTGGCCATCGCCTCCGTCGTCGTCGGCTGTTCCCAAGTCGGGCTTTTCCCGGAGGGGGCGGGGCAGGCCGTGGCGCTGGCCATCGTGCCGGCCTTCCTCCTGCAATTCCTGGTGGCGGCGCTGGCGTTCGGCGCCCGGGACGTGCTCGCGGCCACGCTGATGGCCTGCTTCTCCGGTCTGTGGCTGGCGAGTGCGCTCGTCCTGGCGCTCCAGCCGACCGGCGGCGGCCGGGTCCTCGGGGTGCTGAACGCCGTCTTCGCGGCGTTCGCCCTCATGATGGCGAGCGTCGCGGGGCGCAAACGCGCCATGTGGCTCGTCCTGTGCGCGGCGGTGCCCCGCTTCACCGTCGGCGCCCTGGCCGGCCTCACCGACATCGCCTGGATCGGCCGGGTCTCCGGGTGCCTGGGCCTGCTGCTCGCGCTGGTCGCGGCGTACACGGCCTTCGCCCTGATGCTGGAGGACATGCGGGGCACGCAGGTCCTCCCCATCGGGCGCAGCGGGCCCGCCCTCCACGCGGTGGAGGGCAACCTCTCCGTCCAGCTACGGGACATCGAGCGTCAGGCGGGCGTGCGCCGCACCCTCTGAAGGCGTCCGGTGAAGGCGTCCGGCGTAGACATCGGATGTATGCCGTGACCGCGCATACATCCGACATCCGACATCCGATGTATGTCACGCCCCCGCCGATCACGTACCAGCCGCCCCTGCCCGGCACCAACCGGTCACCGAGACAACAAGAGGAGCCCCTGTGGCCGCCTTCCCCCTCGACAACGCCACGGCCGCCCCGGCCCGGCCTTGCCCACACCCGGCAACGCGATGACGCACACGGCCGGAAGACCGCTGAGGCGCGTCATGCGGGCCAGGGATCCCGAGGAGCCGCACCGGGCCGCCACACCGCTGGAACTGCTCTTCGACCTGTGCTTCGTCGTCGCGGTCGCCCAGGCGGGCGAGCACCTCCGCGACGCCCTGGCCGAGGCCCACTACGCCGTGGGGCTGCTGAAGTTCGCGATGGTCTTTTTCGCCATCTGGTGGGCCTGGATGAACTTCACTTGGCTGTCCTCCGCCTACGACACGGACGACCTCCCGTACCGGCTCGTGGTCTTCGTCCAGATCACCGGGTCCCTGATCCTCGCGGCGGGGGTGCCGCAGGCGTTCCGGGAGGACGACCTGAGCCTCGTCACCGCCGGTTACGTCGTGATGCGCACCGCGCTCGTCGCGCTGTGGCTGCGGGCCGCGCGGTCCGACCCGGCCCGACGGGGGACCGCCCTGCGCTTCGCCTGCGGGGTGATGGCCTGCCAGGCGGGCTGGGTGGCGCTGCTCTTCCTGCCGGAGGGGGCGCGGCTGCCGGGGTTCGCGGTCATGGTGCTGGCCGAGGTCTCCGTCCCCGTGTGGGCGCAGTCCGCCGGGATGACGACCTGGCACCCGCACCACATCGCCGAGCGCTACGAACTGTTCACGCTGATCGTGCTCGGCGAGTCCGTCGCGGCGGCCACGGTCGCGGTCCGCAACGCCTTCGACGAGGACGGCGGGGCCACCGTGTCGCTGTACGCGGTGGCTGCGGGCGGACTTTTGACGTGCTTCGCCATGTGGTGGCTGTACTTCGCCAAGCCCGCGCACACCTTGCTCGCCACCACACACCGGGCGCACGGCAAGCGGTTCGCCTGGGCCTACGGCCACTACCTGGTCTTCGCCTCGGCGACGGCCGCGGGAGCGGGGCTCGCGCTGAGCGCAGCCCGCGCCGCCCGTGACGACACCGGGATCCCCGCCGTGGCCGCCGGCTGCGCGGTCGCCGTCCCCGTGGCCGTCTTCCTGCTCACTGTGTGGCTGCTGCACATCCGCCCCCACCAGAAGGGGGCCGTGGAGCAAGCCCCGTTCCCGCTCACGGCCGCCCTCGTGCTCGGGTCCGCCTTCACTCCCGCTCCCGCCCTCGTCTCCGGGCTGCTGCTGGCGGCGCTGACCGGTGTCACGGTGGCCCGCGACGTGCGGGCGGGGGAGCGGTCGGCCGCCTCGCGGTGATGGCGTGGCAGGCCGCGTCGCGGTGAGCGGTGGACGGCTGGCGGTGAGCGGTGGACGGCCCGCGGGTCACTCTCGTCATGCGTCGTCACCTGGCGTGCGTCGTCACCTGTCATTGCGTCATCACGTCTCCGCCCGGAACGCCCGGCGGTAAGCGCCCGGCGTCGTGCCCAGTGCGCGGACGAAGCGCCGGCGGAGGTTGGTGGCCGAGGAGAGGCCGACGCGGCGGGCGATGGCGTCCAAGGAGAGGTCGGAGGTTTCCAGAAGTTCGCGGGTCGCGGCGATGCGTTGGGCGAGCAGCCACTGTCCCGGGCTGGTGCCGAGCTGCTGGGAGAACCGGCGGGCGAGTGTGCGCGGGGAGAGGCCGGCGTGCGCGGCCACGTCCTCGATCGCCAGCGGTTCGGCGAGGCGCCCGGTCATCCACTCCAGCAGCGGCGCGAGGGAACCCTCGATCTGGGCGGGGTGCGGCGGCGCCGCGTACTGCAACTGCCCGCCCTCGCGGTGGGGCGGCATGACCATGTGCCGGGCGACGTGCGCGGCGTACCCGGCGCCCTGGTCCGCGCGGACCAGGTGCAGGCACAGGTCGATGCCGGCCCCGGAACCCGCGCTGGTGGCCACGTCGCCCTCGTCCACGTACAGCACGTCCGGATCGACCCGGACGGCCGGGAACGCGGCGGCCAACTCGCCCACCCGCGCCCAGTGCGTGGTCGCGCGCCGCCCGTCCAGCAGCCCGGCGTGCGCCAGCGCGAAGGCGCCGGAGCAGATGCTGACGACCCGCGCTCCGCGCTGGTGCGCGCGGCGCAGCGCCCGGACGACCGTGGGGGAGGGCGGCTCCTCGATGGGCAACCACCCCGGGACGAGCACGGTGTCCGCCCGGTCGAGCGCGTCCAGTCCGTCCGCGACGAGCATGTTGTACCCCGCGAGCGTCGCGACCGGCCCCGGGTGTTCCGTGCACACGCTGAACGTGTACCGCGCGGGGATCCCTCCTCGCCGGGTCCCGAACACGTCGGCCGCACAACCGAGTTCGAAGGACGCCTGCGGCGGTCGGACCAGCGCTACCACACGATGCATGACAGGAAAGTACCTCAGGATGTCATTCCTGACACTCGGCCGGGCGTTCATGATCGGAGAGGCTGGCCTCATGACGACAGAGCAGAAGCAGAACATGTCCGGCTATGTCTGGTCCTCCGTGCAGGACGCTCCCGTCCGCGAGATCTTCCCCGGCATACGGTTGCGTTCGCTGTGGAGCGGGGACAACGGCGCGACGGCCCACGTCCTGGAGATGGACCCCCACACGTGCTGGGAGGGCATCGACGTCCACGAACCGGGCCCCGAGGAGGTCTTCGTGGTGTCCGGCACCTTCAACGACGGCGAACGGGACTATCCCGCCGGTTCCTTCATCCACGCCCCGGCGGGTTCGTCCCACGTCCCGCAGACGACGACGGGGTGCACCTTGTTCGTCTTCTATCCGGAGGGGTAGGGCGCGGTCGGCTGCGGGGTGGTGGTGGGTGACTGGACGTCCGGGGGCGGCGCCCGTCCGTGGTGCCCGTCCGTGGTGCCCTCGGCGCACGTGCGGGTTCGTGTGCGGATGCGTGCGCGGGTTGGTGCCGGTCAAGCCCCCAGGTAATCCGCCTGCAACCGGTCCAGGAACGTCCTGAGCGTCGCGTTCATCGCCTCGTAGGAATTGCGCCGCAGTTCCTCGGGCTGCTGGACGAACCGGTGGTCGGTCAGCGTGGCCAGCTCCTGTGCGGAGTGCTCGATCAGGGCGCCGACGAGCCGGTGGTTGAACTCCAGGTGGCACTGGAAGCCGTACAGGAACCTGCCGTAGGCGACGATCTGGCGCGGACAGCCCTCGCTGGTGGCGAGTACGGTCGCGTTTTCGGTGAGGCCGGGCATGTCGCCGTGCCAGTGGCCGACCTCCAGGGTTCGGCCGAAGTCGGCGAACAGGCCGTGTCGCAGGCCGTCTTCGGTGAGGGTGATCGGGAAAGATCCGATCTCTTTCTCGGGGCTGTGCTCGACGGGGGCACCGAGGGCTTCGCCCAGCAACTGCGCGCCCAGGCAGACGCCGATGACGGCCTTGCCCGCCTCGGCACACGCGCCGATGAGGGCCTTCTCCGCGGCGGCGTCGAAGTGGGGGCACTCCTCCTGAGTGGTAGCCGGGCTCTGGGGGCCGCCCATCACGATGAGCAGGTCGATGCCCTCGACGGTCTCGGGCAGGGCCTCGCCCGCGTACAGCCGCGTGGAGGTGACCTGGTGGCCGCGCTCGGCGGCCCATTCCTCATAGGCTCCGGGACCCTCGAAGGTCTCGTGTATGACGAAGTGCGTGCGCATGGGTGGGTGGTGCCTTTCGGGTGTTTCCAGGGGGGTGCGCCGGGTCGACGTCAGGGTCGGCGTTGGGGGCAACGTCCGGTTGGGCGTCCGGTTCGGCGTCGGGTTCGGCGTCGGGTTCGATGTCCGGTTTGGCGTCCGGTTCGGCGTCCGGCGCGATGGTCAGGGACGGTGGCTCACCGGCCGGTGGTGGAAGGGCCGGCTCACCGGCCGGAGCAATAGGACGGTGGCTCACCGACCAGCGCGCAGGACGGCCGCCACGGACCCCGCCACAGCCCCGGCGAGCCGTTCGATCTGCTCGTCATCGAGATCGCTCGGCGTCAGGCGCAGATGGCTCCGGCCGACGCCGGGGGACAGGGCGAAGACGTCGCCGGTCCGCGCCAGCCAGCCGCGGCGCATGAGCTGGGCGGAGACGGCACCGGCGTCGGCGCCGACGTCCACCCACAGGTTGAGCCCGTCCGCCGCCCGGGCTGCCAGGCCCTGCGCGCGCAGCGCCCGGGCCAGGGCGGCGTTGCGCTCCTGGTAGTGGGCGCGGGCGGCGGCGATCGTGGTCTCGCCGTCCGGTGCGGCGAGCAGTTGGTGGACGGTGTGCTGGAGCAGGTGGGACACCCAGGTGAGGCCGGGGCCGAGCCGGGTGTGCAGGCGCGCGGAGGTGGCGGGGTCCGAGGCGATGAAGGCCAGGCGCAGGTCGGGGCCGAGGAATTTCGAGACGGACCGCACCAGGGCCCAGCGCGGGTGCCCGGCCGGGATGATCGAGTGGTGGCGGACGGCCGACAGGACGGAGAAGTGGTCGTCCTCGATGACCAGCACGTCGGGGTGGTCCGCCAGGAGTTCCCGCAGGCTGCGGGCGCGTTCGGGGCTGAGGCTCGCGCCGGTGGGATTGTGGGCGCGCGGGGTGCAGACCACGGCGCGCGCCCCGGCCTTGAGCGCCGCGGCGAGTCCGTCCGCCGTCATGCCCTGGTCGTCGACCGGGACGGGGACGGGACGGTAGCCGGCCTGTCGGACGGTGTTGATGCTGGCGAGGAAGCACGGGTCCTCCAGCGCGACCGCGTCCCCTCCGATCAGCGAACCGGCCAGCAGCCGTTCCACGCCGTCGACCGCCCCGTTCGTCAGGGTCAGAGCCGTCTCGTTCGTGAGGGTCGGCGCCGTCGCGGGCGGCTGGTCGGGGAAGAGCCGGGTCCGCGCGAGCGCGGCGAGCGCCGGGGCGATCTGCGGTTGCCCGTACAGGCCCGGCGTGTGATCGGCGGGCGGGGCGACCGCGTAGGGGTTGGGCAGGAGCCGCGGGCAGGGGTTGCCGCTGCCGACGTCGATCAGCGCGCTGTCGGGGGTGAAGCCCTCCTGCTCGGCGATGCCGAACGGGTCGGCGACGACCGTCCCGGCCCGGCCCCTGGTGCGGGCGATACCGGAGGAGACGAGGTGCCGGTAGGCGGCGGCGACGGTGTTCCGGTTCACGCCGAGCTCGTCGGCGAGCTGCCGCATGGGGGGCAGGACGTCACCGGCGCGGAGGGTGCCGGAATCGACCAGCCCGCGGATGCTGGCGGCGATCTCCGTCGCGCCCTTGCCCTGAATGTTCATCCGTGTCTCCTCCCGGGGCCGTGCATCCGTTTCCGGGGGCCGTGTGTTTGTTGCCCGAATTCGCGCATTCGTTTCCGGGGTCGGCGCATCCGTTTCCGGGGTCCGTGCGTCCGTCGCCCGAATCCGCGCATCCGTCTCCCGGGTCCGTGCATCCGTTTCCGGGATCCGCGTGTCCGTCGCACGAACCCGTGTATCCGTCTCCCGGGTCTGCGCACCTGTCTCCCGAATCCGCGCCTCTTTTGGCATAGGACAAACATATCCTACGGGCCAGGCCAAAAAATTCGGCGCCCGGAGAGCCGGGCCGGGCTACGCTCCAGCGCCATGCCTCCCACCCCTGACGCCCACGCGGTCGCCGACGCCTTCGGTCTGGCGGCCCCCACGGGCCCCTTGGTCCCCGTCCGCCATGTCAGCAGCGAGACCTGGCGGCTCGACACGCTCCGGGGCCGGTACTTCGTCAAGCGTCTGGTCTTCGGCGACTGGCGCGACCAACTGGAAAAAGCCATGGCCGTCGAACTGCGGGCACGCGCCGCCGGGCTCCCGACCCCCCTCCCCGTCGCCCCGATCGATCCCGCCTGGGGCCTGGCCGCCGACCTCGGTGACGGGTGCGGTGTGCTCCGCGTGCACGCCTGGCTCGACGGCGCCCCGCTCGCGCCCGGGACCGACCTGAGCCACTGGTACGGCACCACCCTCGCCGCGCTGCACAGTCTGCAACCGGCCGGACCGCAGCGCATCGATTCCATGTGGCCCCTCTGGTACGGCGTGTACCCACCCGGTACCTGGGACGACTGGCTCGCCACCGGCCTGCGCCAGGAACGCCCCTGGGCGCCCCTCCTCAAAGAACGGCTGCCGCTGATCACGGACCTGGCCGCCCGCATCGAGGCCGCCTACGACGAGGTCGGCGACTACGTCCTGACCCACCGGGACGTGGTGCCGCACAACGTCCTCATGGCAACCGGCGGCGGCCCCGTCCTCATCGACTGGGACGGCGCCGGCCCCGACAGCGCCACCCTGGAGACCGCCGCCGCGGTCTTCGACCACGCGCGGCACACCACCACGGGGGACCCGGACCCCGCCCGCATCGCCTCCGCGCTCGCCACCTACCGCGACCACGGCGGAGACCTGCGCCCCTGCGGCTTCCTCCTCGCCCGACGGCTGGGTGTCCACCTCGCCCGCTGCGCCGAACGGATCCGGACCTCGCTGGGCCGCGAGACGGGCGGCTCCCCCGACCCCGCCGACGCGGACGCCCGCACCGCCCGCCAACTCGCCGCCCTGCCGGAATTCTCGTCCCTGCTGCTCGACTGGTCGCGGCGGATGGGGTGAGGGTGCCTTGCGTGGGTGGCGTGCGGACCGCACGTGTGAGGCCGCCCTGTGCCGGTGGCGTACGGGCGCACGCGTGGGGGCGTCCCGCGTGGGGGCGTTCCGCGTCGGTTGGGGATCAGTGGGCTCTCACCACGGTTCGCAGAAGGTGATGCCGAGGTGCCGGTACAGCCCTTCGCGCTGTTCGGCTGTGGCCAGGACCATGATGTCGTCGACGCTCCCGGGAGGATTCTCCGGGCCGTTGTCGACGCAGCGGAAGGAGCGCGGGTCGTCGTCGGGACTGAGCGCTTCGATGGCGGCCTGCGCGGCGCCCATGTCGAGGTAGTCGTTCGACTCCTGCTCTATGAGGAAGGAGAGTTCCTCGCCGTTGCGGTCGAAATACAGGACCCCGCGGCCGTCCTCCTCGTCCTCCTCGTCTTCCTCGGAGTCATCCTCGTCGCCCTCGCCATCCTCCGCTTCCTCCTCCTCGTCGTCCCTCACGAAGCGGAAGTTTCCGACGGTGACTTTTCCGCCGGTGAGAGCCGCGGCTTCGGTGAGCAGCCACGGGTAGTGCTCGTCGGCGAAATCGACGTCGTCGGCGTGGATACTGACGGCCACGCCGAAATCTTCGAGGGCGCCGGCTATGTGATGGGGCGGATCCAGTGCCTCGTGCGCGAGTGCGGGTTCATGGAACGAGTCCAGGACGCTTTGGGCTTTCTCCTGGGTGACCATTCCGAGTTCGGCGAGGACTTCCGCTATTCGTACGTACGTGATCGGTTGAGGCGTGGGCATGGCGTCATCCTGCCAGCCGGATGATCGGACTTGAGAGGCGACGGGAAGTGCCTCCCGACCTCCCGACCTTGCGCCTCCTGCCTCCTGCCTCCTGCCTCCTGCCTGGTCCGGGTCATCGACGTGGCGTCGCCCGCACCGAAGAGGCGGATCGCGGATGAGGCGGACCATTGCAGGAGGCGGACCACGGATGAGGCGGACCACGGATGAGGCGATACCGCCGCTCAAGAACTGCGCCGCGCCGAGCCGAAGGCCGGTTATGGAGGAACGTACCGGGGCGTCTAGGATGAAAAGCATGATTTTTATTGTCGTGAAATTTCCCGTGAAGCCCGAGTTTGCGGACGAGTGGCCGTCCCACGTCGATGCCTTCACCCGTGCCACCCGCGCCGAGCCCGGCAACCTGTGGTTCGAATGGTCGCGCAGTGTCGAGGACCCGAACACCTACGTTCTGGTCGAGGCATTCCAGGACGACGCCGCCGAGGCGCACGTCAATTCCGACCACTTCCGCGCCGCGATGGAGACCATGCGGCCTCTGGTGCGCCAGGCGCCGGACATCGTGAGCACCACCATCCCGGGCTCGACCGGGTGGGACAAGATGGGCGAGATCGGCCTCGACTGACGATCCGACCGGCGGGCCGAACGGCCTGCCGGGCATCGTTTACGAGGGTGGGTCGCCGACTCACCGCTTATGAGGGTGAGTCGCCGACTCACTGCTTTTGAGGGCGAGTCGCCGACTCACCGGGAGCGGCGCAGCCAGTCCTCGAAGCGGGTTTCGGCCAGTCGGGCGCGGCCTTCGTCGGGGACGAGGCTGCGCTCGTCCAGCTCGGAACCGAAGTAACGGGCGTGCGGATCGGCGATGACCGTGCGCGGGTCGCGCCACGCGCGCAGGGCCTCGGCGACGAGCTCGTCGAAGCGGAACAACTCGGGCCCGGCCACCTCGGTGGCGCCCTTCAGCGGGGCGTCCACGGCGGTCCGGGCCACCGCTTCGGCCACGTCGTCGGCCGCCATGGGCTGGAAGAGGACGGGCGGCACGCGCACGGTGCCGCCGTCGGTGGCGTTGTCGGCGATGCCCTTGACGAACTCGAAGAACTGCGTCGCCCGGACGATCGAGTAGGGAACCGGCCCCCGTTTGATGAGCTGCTCCTGAGCCGCCTTCGCCCGGAAGTAACCGTTGTCGGGCAGTCCGTCGATGCCGACGATCGACAGCGCCACATGGTGCGTCACACCCGCCGCCTCTTCGGCGGCCAGGAGGGTGCGGGTGGAGGTGGTGAAGAAGTCCAGGACCGCCGAGTCCTCGAAGGAGGGCGAGTTTGCCACGTCCACGACCACCTGAGCCTCGGCCAGCGCGGCGGCGAGGCCCTCGCCGGTGAGGGTGTTGACGCCCGTGCCGGGCGCGGCGGGCACGGCCTCGTGCCCACGGCGGTTGAGCTTGTCGACCACGTTGCGGCCGATGAGGCCGGTGCCTCCGATGACCACGATCTTCACGTCGCGTGCTCCTCGCTGGGGTGGGGGTGCCGGGGCGGTGATGCTGGGGTGGCGATGCTGAGGTGGCGATGCTGGGCTGGGGATGCTGAGGTGGCGATCTGACGCGGGGTTGGTGCGTTCCGAGGCGGGGTGGGGCTGGCGCGTTCTGAGGCGGCCGGGTGGGTTTCGGTGCTGTCGATCTGACGACGCGAACGCGTCAGGACGGCCGGGGCGCCCGCAGGTGCGCACGCTGCTTCAGCTCGTCGTCGTCGACCAGGACGAGCATGGGCTGTCCCGGCACGCAGACCATGGTGACGAGGAAGCGCACGGGCGTGTCGGTGCGGGCGTTGCCGTCCTGGTAGTGGATGACGTCGCCGCCGGGCTCCCAGAACGTCTCCCCGGCGCGGACGATCCGCTCCGGCTCGCCTTCCAGCTCGAAGCGCATCTCGCCCTCAAGCACGTAGCCGAAGGCGGGTCCGGAGTGGCGGTGCGGCGGGGCGCCCGGGTCGCCGGGCGGGTAGGCGACCTGGACGGTCATCACGTGCCCGCCTTCCGGGATCGCGGGCGGGGTGACCTCCTGGAGCACGGTCAGCGCGGTCTTCCAGGCCTCCGAACGCGGCTGTTGGTCAGGGACGGGCATGGCGGTCTCCTCCCGTGGTGCCGGTGCTGGTGCGGGTGCCGGTGTCGGTGTCGGTCGAGGTGTACGGGCTACGGGGCCGGCGCCCGTGTGCCGCCGTCCGTGCGCTGCCGAGGGCGGTGGGCATCTGCGCGGGCTGCTGCGGCACGGTCCCGTGGCCGCGCGGTCGAGCTGGGTCACTTGTTTCGTCCGGGCCGCTCGGACCGACACGTCGTTACGTCGTTCGCGGACGACGCGACCCGGCGGGCAAGGGAGCGTCCCCTCGGGACACGAGTCCTGGGGGGAGTCGACTCGATCGGCTCGGTTCCTCCCGCGCCGCCCCCGGGAGGAGTTCCATTGTTCAGAGCGCCCGGACGCGCGGTGAGCGGCAAACCGGACACATCCCGGGCACATCCCGCACATATCCCGGACGCATCCCGCACGCGCCCCGGACGCATCCCCGACGCGCCCCGGCCCTCGCGCGGGGACGGCCCGTCAGTCGTCCGCCCCCGCGCGAGGCTTCGCTCCCGCCCCCGCCCCCGGCTTCGCGCACAGATACGGACGTGCCAGCAGCAGGCCGGTCCCCGTCAGGACGATGCCGAAGTAGACGGGTGCGAGGTGCAGGAAGTCCGTGTAGTGGATCAGGCCGTGCACCACGACGGCCGGGAGGAACCCGGCGCACGCCGCCACGGCCAGGGACCAGAACACCCAGCTCTCACCACGCCGCCAGCCCCACATGCTGAGCAGGGTGATCGCCACCGCGGCGGCCATCAGGGCGCCGCCGAACCCCGCGCGGTCGTGGGCGATGAACGGCACCAGGTGGGAGTTCAGGCCTTCCAGCGTCTGCCGGTCGGTTCCCAGGAAGGTCAGGTCGGACGGGACGAAGACGCCGGTCAGGCCGACCACCGAGATCACCGTTCCGCCGACGAACAGCCCCGCTCCCGTCACGATCAGGAGCAGTTGGCCGACCAGCGCCCGCCGTCGCTCCGGCTCCGGCCCCTCGGGGGCCAGGTGCCACCGCGGGTCGTGCGGGGTCCGCCGGACCCCGGCCACGAACATGGGGAACAGCACGACGGCGGTGGCCGTGTGGAGGGGTTCCACGAAACCGGTGGCCAGGAAGTAGAAGAGGGTGGGGAAGCCGATCGCCCCCGAGAGCAGGTACACCTGGCGGGCCCATGGCCAGCCGCGTCTGATCCCGCCCACCGCGAGGCCCGTATAGAGAGCGCCTATCGCCACCATGGTGCCCGCCATGGTGATCCGGTCGTGTCGCAGGAAATGCACGAGGTGGTGGTTGAGGGCGTGCAGTTCGTGCAGCCCCATGCCCAGGTAGTCGCGGTCGTACCAGAGCAGCACCGGCCCGAGCGTGATCGCCGCCGCGCCGAGTCCGGCACCCGTCATACCGAGCCCGACGAGCAGCGCCCACCACCAGGCGGGCCAGCGCCGGGGATCGCGGCCGAGGTCCCGGAGCACCGGAGCGGGCGCGGTGGGCGTGGCCGCTTCGGTGACCCGCGCGAACCAGCCGGGACCGGCTTCGATCAGCACCCCGGGCCGGGCGAGCACGACGGCGTCCGGTTCCTCCAGCGCGGCAGCCGCGGCGGTGACCGACGGATCGGACACCTGGAGCACGTGCGGGTCGTCGCCGCTGGTGAAGCCGTCGACATGGGGTTTGAGGGATGCCTCGGCCTCCGGGTCGCCGGTGCGGACGACCAACGGGATCGAGCGGCCGGCGGCGGCCTCGCGCACGGTCTCCACGTCGGCCGCCGAGACGGGCGCCACCTCCACGACACCGGCCCCGAGCGGGTGCATGGCACGTACCGCTTCACGGGCGAGCGCGGGCGGGACCGATATGCCGAGGCGGACGGTCACGGGCACCCCGGCGATCTCACCGGCGAGCCGCTGTGGTGGGTGACGGTGCCCGAACCCCCGGGCGATCAGCCGCGCGCCGGACGGACGGGAGCCGATCGCGGCCAGCAGTCGCAGGGCGGTCCGCTGCGAACGGCGCCGACCGAGAACGGCGGCGGCGGTGCCGCGCAGCGGGTGATATGTCCAGTCCGGCATCGATGGTTCTCGCTCTCGCTCTCCGTGGCGGTCACCGGGGCGTCCGGGCCGCGTGGTCCCTGGGTGTTTGGGGTGTGGTCCCCGGTCGTCCTGGGCGGGGTCTCCGGGCGTCCCGGGCGGGGCCCTGGGGTATCCCGGGGGTAGTCACCGGGGCGTCCCGAGCATGGCCCCGGGCCTCAAGCGTGGTCACCCGGTTGTCACGGCCGCGGCCCCTGGTCGTCCGGGCCGCGCGGTCCCCGGTCGTCCCTAGCGTGGTCACCGGGTTGTCCCGGCCGTAGTCACCGGCGTATCCCGGCCGTGGTCACCGGCGCGTCCCGAGCCGTGGCCCCGGCCGCCCCAGGCGTGGTCACCCCGTCATCCCCGGCGCGTTCCAGCCGAGCACGGGCGTCATGGAACGCAGCGTCGCCCGCATCGGCGTCAGGCGGGCAGCCGTGTCCCGCAGCAGTACCGCGGGTGGCCACGACAGTTGGCCGACGGTGCCGAGGCGGGCCGAGCGGCGTGTGATGGCCTGGGCCCGGGGGCGGCGCAGCAGGTCGTAGGAACGCAGCGCGGCGGCCACGTCCGGGGAGCCGTCCAGGCAGTGGGCGAGGGTGACCGCGTCCTCCAGCGCCTGGCACGCGCCCTGGCCCAGGTTGGGGGTCATGGCGTGGGCCGCGTCGCCCAGCAGCGCGACCCGGCCGCGGACGAAGGAGGGCAGCGGCGGCAGGTCGTACAGGTCGTGCCGGAGCACCGCGTCCGCGGGGACGGCGGCCAGCAGGGCGGGGACGGGGTCCGGCCAGGAGCCGAACCGGCGCAGCAGTTCGGCGTACTCGGACGAGCGGGCGGGCGTGCCCGCCGGCAGCGAGACGGTCGCGAAGCAGTACATCCGCCCGCCCGGCAGCGCGGTGTAGCCGAACCGCGCCCCGCGGCCCCAGGTCGCCGCCCCCTCGGAGGGCGGCTCGGCGAGGGGTTCGGTGACCGCGCGCCAGGAGGTGTAACCGGCGTACCGGGGGCCGGCCGCGTCGGGCCACAAGGTGCGGCGCACCACACTGCGCAGCCCGTCCGCGCCGACCACGAGGTCGGGCCGAGACGCGCCCCCACGGTGTTCGACGATCAGACCGTCGCCGTCGTCGCGAACCGCGTGCACCTCGCTGCCCGGCCGCAGGCATTCGGCGGGCAGCGCCTCGGCGAGCACCCGCAGCAGGTCCGCGCGGTGCAGGAGCACCATCGGGTGGCCGAAGCGGCGCGCCAGCTCCGCGTTGTCCGTACGGGACAGCCAGCGGCCCCGGCGATCGCGCACGCCGCCGATGGCCTCGACGGCACCGAGCGCCCGGACGGCGTCGGCCAGACCGAGCGCCTCCAGTGCGCGCAGCGCGTTCGGCCACAGGGAGATGCCGGCGCCGATCTCGGTGAACTCCGGGGCGCGTTCCAGCACCTCGACGCGCCATCCCCGGCGGTGCAGGGCGATGGCCGCCGCGAGCCCGCCGATCCCACCGCCGATGATGGTCGCGGTGCGCTGCGGCATGGGTCCTCGCTTCGATTCGGGGGCACCGCCCGTGGTCATGTGGCCGTCGATGCGGTGCCCGAGCGGCATGTGACGTGGTGCGGGCCGGGCCGACCAGCGCCTCGTCGCCTCATGTTGACAGATGCCTGCCAACGGGCCGAGGGCGACCCGGGCAGCGGTGATCGGGCGGGATATGCCGTTGTGTCCATGGGGGCGGCGCCGTTGGATGGGGTGGGGGCGCCGGGGAGTCGTTCGTCTGGGGCTTGTGCGACTCGGGCGTCACAGGGATTCGCGCGGCTCTTCTCGTCACCATCGCTTGTTCCGGGACGGGACGGGACGGGACGGGACGAGTCGGGGCGGGGCGGGGTGGCCGGGACAGGCTGGGGCGGGACGAGGCCCCGCCGCGGGTCGGGTGCGAGCGATGCGGTGGCCATTGTGTTGGATGACGTCCGATCCGCTTCGATGATCGACTACGGAGCTGCTACGGAGTCGACCACGAGATCGACCACGACAGCAACCACGAGATCGACCACGAAAACGACCGCGCAAAGGAAGGAAGACCGCCATGCCCACCAAGACGTTGCAGATTCCCACCAAGGACGGCCAGGCCGACGCTTTCGCCGCGTTCCCCGACGGCGGCGGGCGGCACCCTGGCGTGCTGCTGTACCCGGACGCCTTCGGCGTGCGGCCCGTGCTGCGGGAGATGGCGCGCGAACTGGCCGGGCACGGGTACTACGTACTCGTCCCCAACGTCTTCTACCGGCACGGCCCGGCACCGGTGATCGATCTCCCCGAGTACATCGGGGAAGAGAACCGGTCCGCGATCTTCGCCCAGCTGATGCCCATGGTCGAGGGGTTCACCACCGAACGTGTCCTGGACGACGCCGACGCCTACCTCACGTTCCTGACCGCCCAGCCCGAGGTCACCGCCGGACCGGTCGGCGCGATCGGCTACTGCCTGGGCGCCGCCCTGGCGATGCGCGCCGCGACGGCCCACCCCGACCGGGTGGCCGCCCTCGCCGGATTCCACCCCGGCTTCCTGGTCACCGACGCGCCCGACAGCCCGCACCGCCTGGCCTCCCAGCTCACCGCCCGGGTACACCTCGGCCTCGCCGAGGGCGACCTGACGCCCGAAGCCCTCGACGAGCTCAACAAGGCCCTGGACGCCGCGGGTGTCGAGTACACCACCGAGGTCTACCCCGGCAGCATCCACGGCTTCACCATGTCCGACACCTCCGCCTTCAGTGCCTCGGCGTTCCAGCGCCACTGGGACCGCCTGCTCCCCCTCCTCGACCGCGCCTTGGGCGACCACTGAGGGTCCGGCCCGGGAACCCCGCCTGAAGTGCGCCGTTCGGTACGCGGCCTGCGGAGCCCTCACCCGCTGCCCTACCTGTCCGCCGTCCGATCCGCCGACCCGGGCTCCGGAACGTGGGCAGCGGGCGGGGTGGCGGTGGGGGCGCCGGACGTGGGTGTGGAGGTGTCGGACGTGGGTGTGAGGCGGGCGTCGGACGTGGTGGGGCTGGTGGCCGCCCTGCGGGCGTCCAGGCGGTCCCACAGGCTCAGCAGCGGGGTCGCCATCACCGTCGTCACCAGGGCGACCACCACCAGGACGGCGAACAGCGGGCGGGAGACGATGCCGGCCGCGAGGCCGACGTTGATCGCGATGAGCTGCATCAGGCCCCGGGCGTTCATCAGGGTGCCGACCCGCACCGCCACCGCCTTGCTCTCGCCCACCAGCCGCGCCGTCAGCCAGCACGCGCCGAGCTTGCCCACGATGGCCATGACCAGGCAGCCGACGGCGAACAGCAGCACGCCCGGGTCGGCCAGCAGCGCGAAGTCGGTGTTCAGGCCCGAGTAGGTGAAGAACAGCGGCAGGAAGACGATCCGGCTGATCGGCGCGATGGTCTCCACGGCGCGGTCGATCGGAGCGGAGCGCGGGAAGACCACCCCGAGGCTGAACGCGCCGAAGACGGCGTACAGGCCGATGGTGTCGGTGAACCACGCGGCCAGGAACAGCACCACGATGGTGATCAGCAGCAGGTCGTCGGGGGTGCGGCGGGCGGCCGTCGCCGCCAGCCGCCCGGAGGACCGGGCCAGGACCACCAGGACGGCGACCAGCACCAGCGTCCCGCCGAAGGCGAGCGCGAACGGGCCCGCGCCGCCGCCCGCCATGGACAGCACACCGGCGAGCAGCACCCAGGCCACCCCGTCGTCCACCGCCCCGGACGCCAGGGACAGGGAGCCGAACCGGGTGCCGGTCAGGCCGCGTTCGGTGATGATGCGGGCGAGCATCGGGAACGCCGTGATGGCGAGGGTGACGCCGACGAACAGGGCGGAGACCCCCAGCGGTACCCCCTCGGGCGAGATGGGGACCTGATCGTGCACGGCCAGTGTCAGGCCGATGCCCAGGGCCAGCGGCACGAGGATGCCGGCCACCGAGATCAGTGACGCGGGCCTCGCCACCTCCCGCAGGCGAGCGGTGCGCAGCTCGTACCCGGACTGGAACATGAACACCACCAGTCCGATCTGCCCGACGACATACAGCACCGGCCGGACCTCCTGCGGGAAGAGGGACTCCTCCAGGCCGGGTGCCAGCAGCCCCAGCACCGACGGGCCGAGCACGACGCCGGCCACCATCTCGCCGACGACGGGCGGCTGTCCGATGACGCGCAGGATCCTGGCCACCAATCGGCAGGTGAGCAGGATGACGACGACGGCCAGGAAGAAGACCGGTCCGAGCTCTGTGGCGGTCATGGGTGGGCTCTCCTTGCTGCGGGTCTTGTGGGCTTGGTGGGCTTGGTGTGTCTGGTGGACCTTGTGGAGGGGGAGGGGTTTTTGGGCATGGCGGGGTTTCCCTTGGCTCAAGGGCAGGGCGGCACCGGCGGCGTGGAGTAGGCATGACAACGGGCGGGTGCTCTCTGCGTGTCCGCGCCCGCGCGTTCCCGTCCTCGCGCTGCCGTCGTCCCCGTCCCCGCCCCCGCGTCCTCGTCCCCGCGTCCTCGTCCCCGTCCTCGTCCCCGTTCGCGATCGACGGCGTACGCGCGGGCGTACGGACGAACCGTGCGCCCGCGCGCGAGCGGACTGTTCCTGCCGTCCGGACATCGCCACCAGGTTGCTCGGACGCCGCCAGCAGGTAGTAAGGGCACCGCCACCACGTCCGTACGCGCCGCCCCGCGGTGGACGGGCGCCGGACCGGCGATCAGCCCGTGTGCCGCCCCGAGAACGGGCAACGCTCGGGGGCAGGGTTCTGCGGGCCGACGTGCTGCGGGCCGGCGTGCTGCCGCAGCGGACGGCCTTGGGTGTCGTGCGTGGCGAAGTAGGTCTCGGCCGGGCGGACGCGTCGGGCGTCCAGGACCATCCAGGTGCCGAAGACGAGCTGGGCCAGGCTGCGCCAGACGTCCTCCCAGCGGTCCCGCACCCGCAGGAAGGCGCGGGCGGCGAGGATCCGGTGCCGGGGCAGCGGGTGGGAGCGGCGTTCGAGCAGGCACGGGGCGCGGTGCGGGATGGACCGGGTGTGGGTGACGCCGGAGTGGAGCCGGAAGCGGCGCAGCACCTCCCCGGTCACCGCCCGCATGACCAAGGGGGACAGCCGCCAGGCGGGGCAGGGGCGGTTGGCGGCGATGCCGAAGGGGATGTGGTGCTGGTCCTTGGCCACCAGCCGGTCCCAGCGGGCGGGGTCGAAGGTGGTGGGGTCGGCGTAGCCGGTGGCGTGGTACTCGGGGTAGTTGAAGCACAGGACGGAGCCCGTGGGCAGCACGGTGTCCGGGCCGAGCCGGATCTCGTCCGTGCTGATGCGATGGGCCACGCCGAACAGCGGGTACAGCCGCAGGGTCTCGTTCAGGACGTGGGAGAAGTACCGCTCGTCGTCGGGGCGTTCGGCCAGGGTGTGCTGGACCTCCGGGTGCTCGGCCAGCGCGAGCAGGAGGTGCGCCATGCCCTCGGAGAGCTGCACCACCGCCGTGTTGAAGAACGTGCCCTGGAGGTAGTGGGCGTGCTCCCGGGGGGTCAGGCCCTCCGGCAGCTCGTGCGGGACGTCGCCGGCGGCCAGGCGGCGGCGGAGGTAGCGGGTGAGCCGGGCGCGGCGCCGCATGTGGCGCGGGCGGGTGCACTTCAGTGAGTTCACCACGTCCTCGGCGTTGTCCACGATGAGCCGCCGGGCCCCGGCCGGGCAGGGTTCGCGGAAGACCAGTTCGTAGAAGAACGCGGCCCACACCGGCATCATCAGGTCCCGCAGCCGGACCAGGGAGGCGGTGCCGGTGACCGTCTCGTCGAGCACCTTGGCGGCGCACCGCGCGGCGGCCTCCGCCAGCTCCCGGCTGCCGCCGGCCAGCACCGTGGCGGTGGTGCGCGCGACCGCGTCGTAGCGCGGCCCGGCCTCCAGGTGCTCCTGGTGGACCTCGGGGCCGGGCGAGAGCCAATACCAGAAGAGGTCCGAGAGGGCGGCGCCCTTGCTGCGACCGCCCGCCGCCGGGTGGGAGTAGACCTCCTGGAAGCGATCCGGCCCCACGGTGGCGTTGGGGAAGGAGATGCCCTCGTCCCCGTTGATGGCGGCGAACAGCTTCATGCGCAGCGCGACCACCGACCGGGGCAGCCAGTACGGCGTGCCGCCCACCGCCGCTGCCACGGCGAGGGCCTTGGCCGCCGTACGGACCGCCGACCCGGACCGCGGATTACGTGTCACGGTCATGATCGTTCCTTGTCTCTCCTGTCATCACGGATGTCGTGGCTTCGTGGGGCGCGGGGTCTCGGTCGGAGGCGGCGTCTCCGTAGGGCGCGGGGGCTCCGTCGGATGTGGTGTCTCCGTCGAACGTGGCGTCTCCGTAAGGCATCGCGTCTCCGTAAGGCATCGCGTCTCCGTAAGGCATCGCGTCCCCATAGAGCGCGGCGTGCCCGTCCGGCGCGGGTCCGCGAGCACCGACCCGCGCCGCCCCGACATCCCCCGCCCCGCCACCCCGCGGCACACCCCCGCGCACCACCACATGCCCCGGCCCCAGATCACCCGCCCGCCCGCAACAGCACATGGCCAACGCGTGATCGAACTCCTCCCGCAGCAGCTCCAGGACATGCCGCACCCCCGCCTCGCCACCCGCCGCCAGGCCCCACAGCACGGGCCGCCCGACGCCCACGGCCCGCGCGCCCAGCGCGAGGGCGAGCGCCGCGTCCGAGCCCCGGCGGATCCCGCCGTCCATGAGCACCGGTATCCGGCCGCGGACCGCGGCGGCGACGGCGGGCAGCGCCTCGATGGTGGCGGGCGCCGCGTCCAGTTGCCGGCCGCCGTGGTTGGAGACCAGGACGCCGTCCATTCCCTCGGCGACGGCCCGTTCGGCGTCGTCGGGGTGGAGCACGCCCTTGAGCACCACGGGCAGGTCGGTGCGCTCCCGCAACCGCCGCAGGTCGTCCCAGGACAGCGCGGGCCACATGGCGATGTCGCGCGGGCGGTCGTCCGGGGCGCCGGGCAGGCCGCGCATGTTCTCGGCGGCCAGGCCCTCGGGCAGGTCGTGGAAGCCGTTGCGGGCGTCGCGGACGCGCAGGCCCAGCAGCGGCGAGTCCACGGTCACCACCAGGGCCGTGCAGCCGGCCCGTTCGGCGCGGCGGATCAGGGCGGCGGTGACCTGCTCGTCGGGCTGCGGATAGAGCTGGAACCAGACGGGCGCGTCGGGACGCACCGCGCGGGCGGCGGCGGTGACCTCGGCCACCGCCACGGTCGAGGCCATCCCGGTGACGAGGACGGTGCCGGCCGCCGCCGTGGCACGGGCGGTGGCCAGCTCCCCCTCGGGGTGGGCGAGGCGATGGAACGCGGTCGGGGAGACCAGGACGGGCATCGACAGCCGGTCGCCGAACAGGGTGACGGCGCTGTCCCGCACCGCGGCGCCGCTCAGCACCCGGGGGAGCAGGGCGAGGCGGCGGAAGGCGTCCGTGTTCTCCCGGACCGCCGCCTCGTCCCCCGCGCCCCCGTCGATGAAGTCGCACGTCACGGGGTCCAGGCGGGCCCGCGCCCGCGCGTGGACCTCTGCGAGCGTGGGGATCACGGACGGCCCGCCGGCACCTGGTCGTGATCGTGGCCGCCGAGCCGGCCGTGCAGGAACCGCTGCTCACTCAGGAACCGCAGCAGCGGCTGCCGGTGCACCTCCTCGCTGTCCCACTCGTTTTCGAGGTTCTCGGTGATGTGGTGCTCCGCCTGCGCCTCCTCCCCTCCGCCCGGCGTGTGGAGGCGGACGACGGGGTGGAGGTAGCGGCCGTCGAGCCCGGCCGTGCTCTGCTGGGAGACGCGCCCGGCGGTGATGTCGAAGGGGTCGACCTTGTCGTGGTCGGCGCCGTATTCGAGGGTGACGGTCAGGTAGCGGGCGACGTCGCCGAACCGGCCGTCGGCCACCGCCGTGTGCAGGTGGTCCAGCGGGACCTCGTCGCAGTAGCGGACGCCGCCGTCCCCGTCGACGAGCACGGCGTCGCCGAGGAACCCGAACATCTGCCACAGCGCGGAGGTGCGGTTGACCCGTTCGATCACGGCCTCGGCGACGCCATCGGGCGTGGCGTCCAACGTGCGGGCCGGCCAGGGCGTTCCGTGGTAACGCCGCTCCAGGATGCGGTGCAGCGCCCGTACGCCGTAACGGAATCCGTGGATGAACCCGCTGGTGGACTTCTTGAAGTCGCGGACCTGGGTGATGGTTCCGGCGAAATACAGGTCCGGCACGTTCGTGGACTCCCAGGCGTCGGTCTGCGCCGGGAACCGGTCCTTGATGGTGAGTTCCGGACGGCATTCCGGCTCGAATATCGACGCGTCGAAGCGGAATCCGGTGGCCAGGATGACCCGGTCGTACCGTATTTCCTTGACCACCTCCTGAACCCGGGAGAAGGACACCGCGACAGAATAGGAGGAGTCGTCGTTCCGCCGGATGTACTCGATGTTCCCGTCCAGCAGCGCGTTCTGTGATTTCAGCTGGTAGGTGTCCAGGAAATTGTTGTTGACCGCCCGCAGATGGCCGACGAAATGCGTGCGCCAGGCCAGTTTCAGCGAACCGGGCCCGGCGACGTGAATGACCGACGCGGTTTCGATGAGGTTGTCGGCGGTTTCGAAGGCGGAGTTGCCGCGGCCGATGATCAGCACGCGCTGCCCGGTGAAGTCGGCCGGGTCGACGGACACCTCGTCGTACCGCGCGGCGTGCTCCACGCCCTCGATGGGGGGAATGTACGGCCGCGAGACGCCGGTGGCCACGATCATCCGCTTCGCGCGGAAGGTGCTCCCGTCCTCGGTGCGGGCCACGAAGTCGTTATCGGGACGCGAGATGGAGGTGATGCGGGTGTTATAGCGGACGTGCAGGTCGTGGGTGGTGGCGAAGTCGGAGAGGTAGCCCAGCATGTCCTCCGCCTCCGGGAAGTACCGGCTGCTGTGGTGGGAGAACAGGGGCGTGCTCTCGTCGGAGAGAAGGGAGTTCCAGTCGGTGCGGAGATTGAGTTCGGGATCGTCCCACCCGGTGTGCACCTTGTTGATCGAAATCAGCTTGCGGTGCCGGGGGAAGCGAGTGAAGAACGTTCCCGGGATCGATCCGGCTTCCACGATGACATAACTCCGACCGGCCTTCTGCAGGTAATAGCCGGCCTGTAATCCCGCCGGTCCGGCGCCGACGACGAGGTAATCGATCGATTCGTCACGAGCCATGGTTTTCTCCTGACTTGGGAGAGTGGGGGTCGCATGACATGGAGAAGGGGGATGGCACGACCTGAGATAGAGGGGGATCGCAGCGAAACGGTACTTGAGTATTGAAGAAGCGCACCATGGCAAGCCTAAGTGATCTAAATCACACAGGGTGGTGGATTGGTGGATGATTTTCCTGGCAAGATCTGGAAATCGAGCGAGCACATTGCCCGGAGCGCCCCCGCCGCATGGAGATCCGCACACCGCCGAGGCGGCGCGACGGTGCCCACCTCCGTATTCGCGGACGCATTCCCGCCGCACCCATCCCACCGTGCCCATCCACCGGAACGGATTTCACGTGGACGAACGAAACGGAACAGAATCCCCCTTCCCGCAGGCCCTCGTCGACGCCTTCCGCGCACACCCGGACGTACCGGCCTTCGAGTACCGCTCCCGGCCCGTCACCCGAGGCGAGGTACTGGACCTGATCGGCCGCTGCGTGACGGGCCTGCGGGCCGCGGGACTCGGCCCCGGATCCTCCGTGGCGCTGGCCACCGACGTCACGCCGGAGGGCTTCGCCGTGCAGCTCGCGGCCTTCGTCCTGGGCTGCCGGGTCACCGGCCTGCGGCCCGGCCTGACGCCCGAACACCTGGGCCAGGTGCTGGCGGACGACATCGACGCCGTGGTGACGGATGATCTGGCGGGGCGGCTGGGGGACGTGGTGGCCGGCGGGCTGGGGCCCGCTGTGACCGGTCGCGGCACCGGCCCCGGACGCGGCACCGAGCCCGGCCGCGCCACCGTGCCGCGGCCGGGCTCCGACTCGCCGGACGCGCCTGCGGCCACCGTCCTGCGTCTGCGCCCCGACCTCCCGGACGCGCCTCCCGTCACCGTGCTGCGCCTGGGTCCCGACCTGCTCGACGCGCACCCGGCCGCGGACGACCTCTCACCCCAGGGCCGCCCCGACGACATCGCCCTCGTCACGCTGACCAGCGGCAGCACCGGGCAGCCGAAGGGATGCGCGCAGACATACCGCAGCATGACCGCGCACTGGTCGTGGCAGCCGGCCCGCTGGACCGACCGCACCACCGCCCTCGCCACGGCCTACGCGCGCTACCTGCTCTTCGGCACCCTCACCAGCGCCGTGATATTCGAGCACCTCGGGCTGTGCCTGCTCGGCGGCGGCACCGCCGTCATCCCCGACCCGCCCCTGAACTTCCCGCACGTCTTTGCGCAACACCGCATCAGCGCCTGCCTGATGACGGTGCCCCGGCTCTACCGCGTTCTGGACACCCTGCGCGAAGAACGCGTCGACACCAGCAGCCTGCGCGCCCTGGTGGTGGCCGGTTCCCCGCTGCCCCCGCACCGGCTCGCGCTGGCCCGCGAACGGCTGGGGCCGGTGGTCTACCAGGGTTACGGGCAGACCGAGGCCGGCATGCTCGCCCTGCTCACCCCCGACGACCTGGCCCGGTGGCCCGAGGAGGCGCTCGACTCGGTCGGCCGTCCCTGGGTCGGCGTGGAGATGGAGATACGGGACGCCGAGGGCCGCCCGGTGCCCAGCGGGGCGAGCGGCGAGATATGGGTCCGCACCGCCACGGCGATGTCCGGCTACTGGAAGGACGAGGAGCGCACCCGCGAGGTGCTGCGGGACGGCTGGATACGCACCCGCGACATCGGCCGGCTGGACCGGCACGGCTTGCTGCGGCTGACCGGCCGGGCGCGCGACGTGATCATCATCAACGCCGTGGTGCACTACGCCGGCGCGATCGAGCGGGCGCTGACCGGACACCCGGACGTCGACGAGGCGTACGTGGTGGGCGCGCCGGACGAGCAGACCGGCGAGGCCGCGCACGCCTTCGTCGTCCCGGCACCGGGACGCACCCCCGACAGCGAGGTCCTGCGCGCCCACGTCACGGCACGGCTGGGCGCGGGGAGCGCTCCGGCCACGGTGACCGTGGTGCGGGATGTTCCGGTGGGGCAGACGGGGAAGCCGGACAAGGGGGCGCTGCGGGCTCGCCTTGACGGCGGGGGAAAACGGCGCTGAGGCTGCGTGGCTGGTGGTGTGCGTCCTGCGCGGAGGAAGGCGGACGCTGTGGGCGCGGACGACAAGTACGGCGAGTACGGAGGGCACGGCGAACATGCGGGCAAGCCGCTGAACCGCTATCCCAAGCCCCGCTGACAGCTCATGAACTGCTACCGCCGGACCCGCGAACAAGCCATACCGCTACCCCAACCCCCATAGCCAAGCCCCCAACCGCTACCCCCGCCCCCGCGAGCTCACGAACATCCGGATGTCCTCGGCCGCCCACATGACGAACCGCTCGATCGGCGTCACCCGATGCCCCGGCACGGCCCGGAACCGGAAGCGCTTGAGCAGGACGGCCAGGACGAGTTCGGCCTCGACCATGGCGAGAGTGGCGCCTTCGCAACTGCGCGGCCCGATCCCGAAGGGGATGTAGGCCAGTTTCGGCCGCTTGGCCACCTCGTCCGGGAGGAACCGTTCGGGGAGGAACTTCTCGGGTTCCGGCCAGTGGTCCGGGTTCATGTGGACGGCCCAGAACGGATAGAAGATCGTCGTCCCGACAGGGAGCTCGTAACCGCCCACGGTCAGGGCCTCGGTCGTCTCCCGCGCGCCGTACGGGCCGGGCGGGTACAGCCGCATCGATTCCTTCAGGACCATGTCCAGGTAGGCGAGCTGCCGCAGTTCGGCGTACTCGGGCGCCGGGCGGTCACCGAGCACACGGTCCAGCTCGTCGGCGACGCGTTCGGCCACCTCGGGATGGCGCCCCAGCAGGTGCAGGGTCCAGGAGACGGCCACTCCGGTGGTGTGGTGGGCGGCCAGCATCGTCACCATGACGGTGTCGCGGATCCGCGCGGGCCGCTCACCGGCTTCGACGAGCGCCCCGATCAGGTCGCTCCGGTCCGCGCGGCTGCCGGGGCGGTGCGCCGCGACCACGCGGTCGACCGTCGCGCGCAGGTAGGCGAGCGCCTCCGACGACCGCTCGGCACGTTCCTCGGGCGTGCCGGGGACCGGCACCTGGTAGAGCCGTCCCAGGTGTTCGGTCAGCACCTCCTCGAAGGCGGCGATGACGCCGTCCGGATCCGCGGCATCACCCCCCAGCGCGTACGCGCAGATCATCCGCAGCGACAGCGCGGTGAGATCCTTCTGCAACGCGACGGGCTCGTGGTCGGCCCGCGCGGCCCAACGGTCCGCGAGCGCCACCGCCAACTCGGTGAACCGCGCGAAGTGCCGCTCGTGGGACGGGCGCCCGGCCAGCACCGACAGCAGCACGCGCCGCCAGGGGACGTGCTCGTCGGCCGGCATCACCTGGAGGTTGCCGGCCTCGCACAGCGGGTCCAGAAACGCGAAAAGCCGCTCCGGGCGCTTGTCGATGTGCGCCGTGGCCTCCAGGAGCACGGGATCGGCGATCGACACGGCCGTCTCCGCGCCCGGGAGCTGGAACCGTACGACGGGCCCGTACTCCGCGTGCAGCCGCAACTGGTAACGGTGCAACCCGCCCGCCGCCGCGACAGCACCCACCCCACCGTCCGACCGGGGCTCGGGACCAGGGATTCGCATGGGCACGCCTCCTCGCCGACAGCCGAGGCACCCCATTTTCCCAGTCCGCTGCGGCCCGTCACCCTTCCCTGTCCGTCACCCTTCCCTGTCCGTCGGCCTTCTGTGCCCGTCGCCCGGCTTGTCCTCGTCCGTCGCCCTTCCCTGTCCGTCGCCTCGGCTCGTCCGCGTCCGTGGCCCTTCCCTTCCCATCGCCTCGGCTCGTCCGCGTCCGTTTTCCCTCCCCGCCCGTCGCCCCGGCTCGTCCTCGTCCGACCCGCTTCACCGCCTGTCACCCGGCTCGTCCGCGTCCGTCATCCCTCCAGCGCCCGGGCCCGCAGCGAGGTCAGCGTCGTGGCGTGCCGCCGGGAGCGTTCCGGCAGTGCGGCCTCGACGCGTTCCTGGGCCGCGCGACTGGCCTCGGCGAGGCGGCTCTCCCGCTGGCAGGTCGCGTCCCGGCCGGCGAGCTTCAGCTCCCGGAGCCCGATGCGCCGCAGGGCGGAACGGTCGCGGCCGGCCCGGTCGACGGCGTTCTGGATCTCGCCGCGTGCCTGCTGGGGGGTCGTGGCCTTCTCGCCCTTCCCGCGCATGCACGCCGCCCACGTCCGCTGTGCCGCGACGAACTCCTTGTCGGCGGTGACTCGCGTGATCACCGTGGCATTGAGGCCCTCCACGGTGAGTTCGGTCTGCTCCCACGCGCCGCCGTACAGGTCCCGCCGTGCGAGATAGACGCAGCCGTCCGTCTTGACGTGCAGGGACGGCATCCCCGGCGCCGTCAGCGTGCGCTCCTTGCGCCCGGTCCCGGTCAGGGCCTGCTGCCAGGCCGTACGGCGCGCGGCGTCCATCCGGTCGAGGAGCTGCCGGTTGGGGTCGGCGGGCGGGCCGGCCAGCGCCGCGGAGGTGAGGCCGTACCCGTCCGTGGCGGCCCGCGCCTCGGTGAGCAGCCCGTAGGGGTTCTCGGCTGCGGGGCGGTTCGCCGGGACGGGGCGATAGGGGAACCCGCGGCGCTTCATACAGGCGGCGACCGCCCGCTCCTCCGCGTCGTGGAGGGCCCGCGCCTGCACGGGGGAGGCGACCGCGGCGCCGCCGAACGGGGCGGGCAGCGCGTCGCCGTCCCGGCGAGCGGGTGCGTCGGCCGCGCACCCGCTCACCGCCAGCAGACACAGAGCGATCATGACCGCTGGTCGAGGACGCACCTGATCAGCACCAGTGGTTCGAGGCGACGTTCTTGTAGAACGCGGTGCCCGACAGGTCCCCGATGCCGTAGCCGCGCGGGATGTTCTGGGAGCTACCGGTGAGGTTCTTGCCGCTGTAGATCCGCACGCTGCACTGGGTCCCGGAGTTGGACACCGAGACCGCGTTGTTGAACTTGTTGTACTGGAGCAGGTTGTTGTTGTTGCCGTACACGGTGCCCGGGTCGCCCGAGTAGTTCTTGGACAGGTAGGCACACAGCGCGCCCGAGGGACAGGCGTCCGCCGCCGCGGGCGTGGCGGCGGTAGCCCCCAGGCCCAGGGCGACCACCGCGACGGTGGCTCCACCGGCGATCAGCTTCTTGAACATGTCGTTTCTTCCTCCCGTTGTGTGGCCGCCGGACGTACGGGACGCCGGCCCGTGGAAGCCGCCTCGCGTCGGCGGGGTCACGCCGTGGTGGTGGGCTTCCTCGTCTACGGCCCGTGCGCCCGGCTCTCCGTCCCCTTGGCCGGAGCGGGGACGATCCTTGAGGAAGTTACTGACGTGTACAAGTCAAAATCTGGCCACTCGGGTACGAGTGCGCTGTTCAGGGCCGTATGAGCTCCAAGCTCCTGTCGGGTACGGGGGCGTCGTTCGCAGCGGGATGGACTGGGGCGGCGCGGGGGGCAGAGGGTGCGGACGGGCGTATGAACGGGGGCCCGGGAGTTCCGGAACTGTGGACGGGTGCGGCGGCACGGGCCCTTGGACGGGGGCGTACGGCGCGGGAGTGCGTCCGCTCAGCAGAACCTGGCCGAGGCCACGTTCTTGTGGAAGGCGCTGCCCGTGAGGTCCGGGATGCCGGAGCTACGGGGGATGGTCGCCCGAGCGCCGGTGTAGCCCTTGCCGGTGTAGATGCTCACGGAGCACTGTGTCCCGGCGTTGAACACGGACACCGCGTTGTCGAACTCGTAAATCCGGAGCAGGTCCCACAGATCTCCCCGCGCCACGCCCGGCTCGCCCCCGTAATGGGGGAGGACGTACGCGCACAACGACCCGGTGGGACACGGCGTCGCGGCGGCGGTCGCCGTCGGGCTCACGGCGAGGGCCAGCCCCACCGCGACGGCCGCGGCCCCGCTCATGGCCTTTCTGTTCGGCATGCGGATTCCTCTCCTGGACTGTTGGTGGCGGCTCGGCGAGGTGCGTATGAGGCGTCGTACGGGTCGGACGGAGCGCGTTCCGGGGCCGGACGAAGTGCTTCCCGGGAGCGGACGATGTGCTTCCCGGGACCGGACGATGCGTGTCCCGGGACCGGACGAAGCGCCGGGAGGACAGTCAGTCGCAGCACCCGGGGATCGATCAGAGCGCTCGGACCGGGCGGCTCGTCACCCCCGCCCCTGGCGGCTCGTCACCCCCGCCCCTCCCGTCCGGTCGTGCCGCCGGACGGTTCCCAGCGGTCCCACGGCCAACGAGCGCAACGAGGCCAGCGAGAGCAACGGCGGCATCATCCGAGAAGCCACGGCACCGGAACAAGGCGCTATCGCGCCACTCGCAGCCGACGGGGGAGTCGTCGGGTAAGCCGACCGGAGAGCCGAGGGGGAGCTGATCGGAGAGCCGGCCGGTGGGGGCTTCGGTCGGCCGAGCACGCTGCCCTCCCTCCCTCCCTCTCCGAACCGCAGCTCCCGCACGCCCCCGCACGCACAACGCCTCGAAGCGGGAGCCCGGCTACGGACCGAGATGACATGGTTGGATCAACCAGCAAGATCACCCCACCCCCGGAAGGCCCCGTCGTGAACCGCAGTGCCCGCAGAATCCTCATCACCCTCGCCGTGCTCGCCGCTGTGGCGGTGGGCGCGGACGTGGGGGCGAGGTGGCTTGCCGAGGGCATGGCCGCCGACAAGATCGCCTCGCGCATCGTGTACGGCGCGGTGCTGACGAACGACACGAAGAAGGCCGAGGTGGACATCCGTGGTTTTCCGTTCCTCACCCAGGTGGCCGGCGGGCACATCGGCGAGGTCGGTGTGCGGCTGACCGACATAGTCAACCCGTACGGCGTTGGGAACTCCTATCTCACCCTCGACGCGATCGACTTCACCGCGTACGGCGTCACGCTGGAGGGCACGAGCCGCGCCGTCGCCGAACGCGTCGAGGGCACCGCCGCCGTCGACTACCCGACGCTGAGCAAGGTGCTGGGCGCGCAGACCCACACCGACCCCGCGACCGGGCGCGTGAGTACGGACCCGGTCACGGTCGCCCCGGCTCCCGGCGGGCGGGGCGACCGGGTGCGCATCACCCAGGGCAACGCGACGGTGGAGGCGAAGATGTCCGGTCGGGACGGGGAGTTGGTGTTCAGCCCCGTGGACGGGAAGGGGATCGGGGAGGTGGCGATCAAGGTGCCCACCGGCGGGGTTCCCGTCCAGGTCGCCGGCGCGTCCGCCGACGCGGACCACCTCAAGATCCATTTCGCCGGTCGCGGGGTGCGCCTGGTCGGGGCGCCGGACTAACGCCGCGCCGGACGGCGTCCGCCCGACCCGTCTCCCCGCCGTCCGGACCGGCCTTCTCATGATGCGGTCCGCTCGTTACGCTCCCGGCAACGCTGGCCCCGGCCCTTGAGGTCCACCGGCCCGCCATCATGGAGCGCGTCGAGCGCCCGCCGGTGCGCTCCACGCTGAGCAAGCCGTTGCTCTTCGAACCCGCCTGATCGTGAGCCGTGGCGCCGACAACACGAGCCGGACGAGCGGCAATTCCGCAATGCGAGCGACGCAACGTGAGCGACGCAATGCCAGCAATGCAATGCCAGCAAAGCAATGCGAAGAACCGGCTGCCGGCGAAATGGGACCGGTGCCGAAAAGCTCGACCCTTTCGAGCAGGGCTTCGTCGACACCCTCCGGGACCGCAGGGAAATGGGGACGCCTAACGCACCCCTGAGTCCCTTTACCAAGCGAACCACGACACATACCTCAAGGCGGCGCGCGCAAGGTCTGCGCAGCGCCGACAGATGGAGACGGCCCGCTCGGTGCCAATAGGCAGATACGGCCCGCTCGGTGCCAACAGGCTGACTCGGTCTGCTCGGCGTCAGCAGGTAGACAGGTAGAACTCCGGTATGAAAGAAGCTGCAGCCATAACCGTCGTAGTGATCCTGATCGCCTGGCTGGTCTGGAACCTGTGGAACCTCGTCCGCATGGCAGCCGACCTGCGCGACGGCTCCTGGCGACGCCCGATGTGGTGGACGCGCCTCTGTTCCGTCGCGCTCTTCGCCGGTCTCGCCTCCTGGACGTGGGGAGCTTTCAGAGGGGGCCTCGACGTCAGGAAAACCTGCCTCTTCGTCCATCATGAGCGCTACGACCAGGCTTATTGGAATTCCCACTTCGAGGAGTTCCAGAAGCTCTTTCCGCTGCACATCAAGTGCAACGCGGACTTCGACCTGGTTCCCGCCTGGGTCAACCCGACCGTCGTGGGCTGCGCCGTCATCGCGGCGATCGCCATCGCTGTCCTCCTGTGGTTCGGCATGACCCACCTCACCAGCGCGTACAGAAAGGAGAAACAGTCATGAGCCTGGCCGGTCTGCCACGGCGCCGGTTCGTCGGCGCCACTTCCGGTGACGCGGTCGCGGCGGCGCTGGTGGATTTCGTGGAGCTGGAGCCTCCTACGCCTTCGAAAGGCGCGCTTCGTAAAGGGCCGACCTCCCTGCGTCGGCTGCCCCGATCCCGTCGTGTCGGCCGCGCGCAACGCGGCGGCACGTCGCCACGAACCAGCCGATGCCGCACGGGCCTCATGCAGCCTCATACGGTCTCATGGCCTCATACGACCTCATGCGGCTCATGCGACCTCATACGGTCTCATGCGGCTCATGCGGCCGAGGGGGCGTGCGCGCCACAGGGATATGACGGGTGCGGAGCGGGCCCGAACAGCGGTGGGAAAGCGCCTCGTTCGGTGCTGTGGGGCTTGCCTCGGCAGGCGAGAAGTCGGGGCTACCGTGCGTACCACCTGGCTCGGTTCGTCGGCCACGGCACCCCCAGCCCAGGCGTGCGGTCCGGGTTCGCCCGGGGCCGGGATGTCAAGCGGTGGTTGGAGTCGTACCCGTACGCCCGGTTTCGTTCCTTGGGGGCGATCGCCCGCCTTTTCCGGGTGGAGGGTTCCGGTAGCTTCTTGCCCGCACGGATTCGTGGCACCTCCCACCAAACCATCCCGAAAGAGGAAGGCACGGACATGGCCAACGTTCCCGTGGAGCCCGGGGTCTACCTGCTCGGCGTGCACATCGGGTTCCGTACCGTCCTGACGCCCGCGCCGCACAGCGTCGACGAGGGCATTCCCGTCTTCGCGCAGCCGGAGCAGGTCCCGCCGCTCCGCCAGGCGATCATCATTCAGCCTGCTACCGGGCCGACCAGCTACTTCCTGAGTCTCTTCCTCAAGCCGCAGATCAAGCTCGCCTACGCCAACGAGCTGGTGTTCGCCCGCGAGGGCTCGCCGGTCCCGTGGACCTTCGACCCGTCCGTCCAGGGCCTGAACATCATCTCCGACAAGGGACTCGCCGTCCGCGCCGAGTTCCCCGGGGCGCAGCTCCGGCTGGCCGAGCAGGAGGACGTCCCGCAGGACACCTGGTCGCTGCACCGCCTGCACCTCCCGATTCCCCCCGGGGCGTAAGAGCCGACGGCCCTGGGACCCCGCAGCCTCTGGCGGGTCGGGGAACCGGAGCCGATGGCGTTCCGCAGCGCGGCCACCGTGCCGTGGGCGAACCGTGGTGGGCACGGCACGGAATTCTTACGGGCGTCGACATGTCGCCCAGGGCCGACCCACCGGCTCTCGCAGCCGGTGGGCCGGCCATCCGCGTTGCCACCCCACGGGAGCTTTCCGCCGTCCCACGGGGGCCTTCCGCCGCCTCACAGCAGCCTTCCGCCGGCGCTACCCCTCGATGACCGTGCAACTGAGCGACGCCGTGCAACTGAGCGACGCCGTGCAACTCAGGGGTGCCGTGCAACTGAGCGGCGCTGTGAAGCTCAGGGATTGCTGTGCAACTGAGCGGCGCTGTGAAGCTCAGGGATTGCCGTGCAACTGGGCGGTGCCGTGAAGCTCAGCGCTTGTGCCGCTGCCTCGCGGCGAGCTGTTCGTTGATCTTCTGGCCGCCCATGCGGCGTTGGACAGCGGCGGCCAGGCCGGGTGCGGCGCCGCTGAGCAGCGCCACGAAGCGCAGACCCAGCGGGGCCACGTCCACTTCGGCGCGGTCCTTCTCGATGGCCTCTATGGTCGCGCGCGCCACGTCCCGAGGCGCGCGGGTGCCCACTCCGCGGGGCAGGGACACACCGGAGTCGGCGAACATGCCCGCGTCGCTGATGAAACCGGGGCACACCGTCGAGACGCCGACGTTGTGGGGCCGCATGTCCTCGCGGAGCGCGAGGGCGAAGCCGCGCATCCCGAACTTGGTCGCGTTGTAGAGGGAGGACCGCCCCGACGCGGCCTTACCGGAGAGGGACGAAATGAAGACCAGGTGGCCGCGACGGCGGGCGGCCATCTCCTCCCCGGCCAGTTTCGCCATCACGATGGGCGCGCGGAGATTGACGTCGAGTGCGCGGTCGATCTCCTTGAGGGAGTAGTCGGCCAGCAGGCCCTGCGCGGGCAGTGCGGCGTTGGCGACGAGCACGTCGATCGGGCCGGCCGCCTCCAGCAGTTTCTCGGGCGCGTGCCGGTCGGCCAGGTCGGCGGGTATGGCCCGGCCGCCCAGCTTCTCGGCCAGCGGTTCAAGGATGTCCGCGCGGCGCCCGGTGAGCACCACCTCGCCACCACGGGCGGCCAGGGCCACGGCCAGCGCCCGCCCGATACCGCCGGTGGCGCCCGTCACCAGCACTTTCGCGCCGTGCAAATCCATGTTGTCCACTCCTGTCCGGGAAGCTGCTGCGGAGGATCTGAATGCCTTGAGCGTTCTTGGGACTCTGCGGGATCTGAGGTCTGCGAGATCTGTGAGGTATGTGAACTCGGCGGACTCTGGGGGGCTCTGAGAACTCCGGGAGCTGCGGGGCCCTGGACGACGGCCGCGTGCGCCCGCCGCTGACAGACCATCAGTAATGAACTCGTCGGCCGGGACGGAGGTTCCCGGTCGGACACGTCGACATCGAGCCGATCGCCGTCAGGCGTGCACGACGCGGCCCCGCGGAACGGCGCGAGCTCGCAGCAGCCAACGGGGCGGAAGAGCGGCCGACGAGGGCGAGGGCGCGGGAACCATTGAGGGCCCGCACCGATGGCGGCAATTGGTCTGGACCTGAGGGTGTCGCGTCGCCATGCTTTTGACGAAGTCATGTCAAGCAATGTGTTCCGAGCCAGCGTGCCAAGCAAGCGCGCAAGCCAGCGTGCCAAGCAATGCACGTCAAACCAACAGACCCAACAGACCCACCAGTCCCACCAGATCCTTCCAGCGACGAAAGGTTCCCCATGTCCCCACACTCCTTGGAGCCCCCCGAGCGCACTCCCCAGGGCTCCGGCTCCCCGCTCGGCCGTCGCTCGTTCATCGGCTCGCTGGGCGCCGGCCTGGTCGGCGTCGCCGTGCTCGGGGGCCACGCCTCCGCGGCGCGGGCCCTGCCCGCGCCCGCCCGCTCGGGGCACGGCGCCGCCGAATCGCGGCAGGTGTTCCTGGGCTCGTACGGCAACGGCATCATCTCCTGCGCGTACGACGCCGCGACCGGCGCACTGACGCGGCGGGGCGGGTTCCCGGCGGTGACCGACCCGTCCTTCCTCGCGGTGGCCCCCGGCGGCAGGGTGCTCTACTCGCTGGACAACGGCGGACGGCAGGGCGCGGTGCGGGCCTTCACCATCGGCGCGGGCGGCACGCTGACCCCGCTGGGCCAGGTGCGCTCCACCGGCGGCGCCAACGTCACCCACCTGTCGGTGCACCCCACCGGCCGTCACCTGCTGAGCGCCAACTACGGCGCCGGCAGCGTCGCCGCGCACGTCCTCAACGGTGACGGCAGCGTCGGCGCGCGGACGGCGCTGGTGCAGCACACCGGCTCCGGGCCCGACCCGACCCGGCAGGAGGGTCCGCACGCACACCAGATCCTCACCGACCCGCAGGGCGCCTACGTCTTCGCCGTCGATCTGGGCACCGACAAGGTCTACACCTATCGGCTCGACGCCGGGAGCGGGGCGCTGCGGCCGGTCTCCGAAGTCCGCTCGGTGCCGGGCGCCGGTCCCCGGCACATGGTCTTCCACCCCACGGCCCCGTACGCGTACGTGGCCAACGAGCTGAACAGCACGATCACCGTCTACTCCTACGACCCGGCGACCGGTGTGCTGACACGAGGCGAGAGCCGGCCCACCGTCCCCGGCGGTTCCGGGTCGGGGCCCCGCAACTACCCGGCCGAGGTGGTGATCTCGGCCGACGGCCGGTTCCTCTACCTCTCCAACCGGGGACACGAGAGCGTCGCCCGGTTCGCCGTCACCGAAGGCGGAGCCGGCCTGCGCCTGCTGGACACGGTGCCCAGCGGCGGCTCCTGGCCCCGGCACATCAGCCTCTCGCCAACGGGCACACTGCTCTTCGCGGCCAACCAGTACGGCAGGACGGTCGGCGTCTTCACGGTCAACCGGGACTCCGGCGCCCTGGCCCCCTCGGGGCAGCCGTTCGCGACCTCGTCCCTGGGATGCGTCCTGCCGCTCTGACGCCGCCCCACCACCACACCCTTGGCCTGACGGTGGAACTGCGCACGGACGGTCAACGACGTCGCCCCGCCGCTCTTGGCATGCTCCCCGGCACGTCCTCCACGGACGTGTCCGATCGAGACAAGGAGCTGAATGATGACCAAGAGGCTCGAACGGCTGGGCAGCCGCCTTCTTGAGCGGTCCGTCCCCAAGGTCGAGGCCGCCGCCTCGGCGATGGACCACTGCAACAGCTGGAGGCAGGCGAAAGCGGGCAGGCGAGAGCACTCCGGCACCCGGAACGGAAGGAAAGAAGGAGATAGGGAGGCGGCCCTATGGCGGCCCGATGGGCGAGCGCGGGACCGACGGGACCCGGCAGTCGACCGCTCGCCCCCGAGCCTGCGGTCAGGGTGGTCACCGGCGCAAGGACGTGAGCATGTCCCGGACAAGGCATCAGCGTCCGGGCCGGTCAGCGCCCTGTCCGAGTGCGCGTCCGGACGCGGGAGCGTCCGCCCCTGGTGGCGGAAGTGCGCTGTGGCTCGCGGTTGCGCGGATCGCACGTGGGTGGAGTCGCCCCCGCGAGGATCGCACGTGGGGAAGTCGCCCGTGATGGCGGCGCGCGCTGCCTCGTCCGCCTGCCGCCAGACGCGACCGAGCCCCGCGTGATGTGCCACGCGGGGCTCGGTTCGCACGATTCCGGAAGGCGGCCCGACAGCGACGCGCGGAGCGCTCGCGCGAGGCCCGGATGTCGCCGGGGACCCGCAGCCGGTCGTGCCGGGCGGCGGCTGGCCGGGACGGGCGGCGGACGGCTGGAGAGATCAGCCGTCAGGCGGACGGCCGCGGAGATCAGCCGTCAGGCGGACGGCGCAGTGCGCATCAGCACAGTACGCATCAGCGAGGTGCGCACCAGCGCAGTACGCATCAGCGGAGTGCGGCCGTCAGTACCTGATGGCCGGCAGGTTCGGCAGTACGTCACCGACGCTCGGCGAACGGCTTGGGCAGTTCGCAGCCCGGTCGGCTCAGGTCCAGCTTGTTGCCGGTGCCGAAGCACTTGTTGATGGTGTAGGTCTCCTGGGCGTAGCCGATGCCCCGGCGTACGGTGACCCGGCCGCTCTCATCGACCTCGCACGGGTTGTTCAAGGTGCACCGTTGGCCGCTCTCGTTGATCGTGTTGTTGACGGCCGTGACCTTGCCGGTGGCCACGTCGACCACCGGGGAGCCGGAGGTTCCGCCGATGACGTTGCAGGGGCTGGTGTAGCGGACGGAGTCCTTCCAGGTCCAGGAGCCTTCCTTGAGCTGGTAGGCGAACCCGTCCACGTTGCAGTTGTAAATCCTCTTCCAGTAACCGGAGACGACGCTGATGCTCGCGCCCTTGACGGGGTGGGTGGTGGCCAGTTCCAGCGCGTTGATGTTGTAGCGCTGACGTATCTGGGCGTAGGTGGAGGAGAGCTCGTAGAGCGAGACGTCCGTGTCGGTCATGGTGCCATACGCGATCTTGGTGGCGCGTACGGTGCCCAGGCTGCCGCCGGACGCGTTGAGCACGGTGAAGCTGCGGCTGGAGGGCCGGTCGACGATGACCTCGCCCGCGCCGGGCATGCCGGTCTCCAGGCAGTGCCCGTTGGACATGACCAGGGCCGGATCGTTGTCGCCCGAGGTGGGCAGGCGGACGATCGAGCCGGAACAGTTGCTGAGCGCCACGGTGCCCGCGAAGTTGACGGCCTTGGCCCGGAGGGCCGGGGCCTGCCGACCGGTGGCCGGGGCCTGCCGGTTCGCGGTCGGGATCTGCTGGAGTGGCCGCGGTGCGAACGCCGTACGAGTGCCCGGCTGTGCCACCGCGTCCGCCGTCGTGGTCGCGCCGGCTGTTCCGGCGGAGCCCACGAGGGCCGCGGCGCCCAGGACTGCCGTGACCAGGGCGCCGACGAGAGGTCTTTTCATGGGGGGTCCTCTCAGATTCCGTCACCGAAGTTCCTTCGGCTTTGTCATGCGCATTGTTGGTACGGATGTTGCCGGTGGCAAGAAATGTGCGGCGAACCCCGTGAAGTTGGCGGGAAATCCACCGTTGCGGTGTCTCGTCCGAGGCATGACAAGTCACAGCGCGGGCGTTGCCGCGAGCCTCGCACTTCACAGAGCCTCGCACCTCACAGAAGGCCGTACGCGGCCACCACCGAGACCGTCACGCGGCGGCCTGACTCACCGTCCTCGACCGCGCCCCCTCCCGGCGCCGGTCACCCCCTACGCCCGCGCCTCCCCCGACGCGGGCCACGGAACGGAACGGACCGGCACCGGCCCCGGCCCGGCCCCGGCCCGGCCCCGGCACCCAGAGCATCCGCGGACGTAGGTGGCGTGCGGGACCCGTTGCTGCCCTTCCCCCTCGCCGCGTCCGGCTCAGCGCGCCACGAGCGGATAGTGGTCGGAGAGGTTGGTATAGGTGTACTGCTTCCCCCAACTCGTCACCGACCACGGGGCGGAGCGCTCGGCGACGACCTCGTTGCGCCAACCGGCGGGCCGGGCGTGGCCGCGACGGTGCAGCACGTGGTCCAGGTCCTCGCGCGGGTCGTCGGGGTAACGGTCGCGCGCGATGGAGTTCTCCCGGGTGTCGAAGGAGTACGGGTGCCCCGTACGCGCGTCGGCCGCCACGAGATCGGCGTCGGCGAGGACCGAGGCGAACTCGGTGTCGCGCGAGTCCACGTTGAAGTCCCCGGCCACCATGACCTCTTCGTCCACCGGAATGTTCTTCGCGTCCAGGAACGCGTCCAGCTCCTTGAACTGCCGGGACCGGACCGCGACCGCCTCCCCCGCCGCGCACCCCGGATCGGTGGACTGGACGTGCGTACCGACCACGTGCACCTTGCTGCCGCCGACGTTCAGTACGGCGTAGGCGAAACCCTTGTTGGACCAGCGGTCGGACCCGCAGGCGTCCTTGTAGATGTACTGCTCCTTGCGCAGCACCGGCCACTTGCTCAGCAGCGTGACCCCGCCGTCCTCGGGCGAAGTGGCCGTATACGCGCCGCCGGTGGCGTCCCAGCCGCTCTTTCCGCGCCCCACGACCGGCGTTTGGTGGGGATACTGCGCCGCCGCGCTCGCCATTAGCGCGTCCGACGACGCGTTGTCGAAAGCCTCCTGGAGCACGACGACGTCCTTGTCCCGGAAGAAGTCCGCGGACGTGATGGCCTTGGCCCGGTGGTCCTGGCCCCAGTTCGGGTAGAGGTTCCGGCTCATCAGGAAGACGTTGTAGGAGAGCACCTTCAACGCGGGAGCCGCGACCGACGCGCTCGGTGCCGGGTTGCTCGGTGCCGGGGTGGCCGATGCCGGGGACGCGGCCGATGCCGGGTGGGCCGCGCCCAGGAGCGCGGTCGCGGCCAGGGCGGTGGCCAGCGCCGTGCCGCGAGCGGTTGCGCGGGGGCGGCGCGATGTGGAGCGGGGCATGCGGAACTCCTGGTGAAGGGTGGGGCGTTGTGTCGCCATCGAAGCAAGCCACACTACTTCCGCGTGATCACTGAGTGATGTCCGGGTGCACGCACCGTGGCGTGCCGGGTGCCTTGGACGATGCCGGCGGTCGCCGTCGACGGTCCCTGTGGCCCGTCCCTGTGGCCCGCCCCTGTGGCCCGTCCCTGTGGCCCATCCCTGTGGTCCGTTCCCTGTGGTCCGTCCATCCCCATGCGCCGACGCCCCGCCCCCACCCCCGTCACGGAGGGCGGGGCGCCGCGCCGCATCGAAGGCGCCCGTGCTCGGCGTTGCCGCCGGCCGGACGGCCTGCGCGGGATAGACGGCCTATGTGGGATGGACGACCTATGCCGAGGGAGGACTGTCCAAGAGCACCACGCCGTACTGCCCCAGGAGGTCGACGTGGTCGGTGTCGGCGCGCGCGTCGGCGGCTCCGACGGACTGGAAGTAGCCCTCGATCGCTCCGGGGTTGTTGATGACGAGGACTTCGGCGGTCGGCGTGATGGTCTGGAAGGTGTGGGGGACGTTCCGGGGCGCGAAGACGTAGGCGCCCGGCTCGGCGTCGCGCACCTCGCACGTGTCGAGCGAGGTCGATCCCACCCAGAACCGGACGCGGCCCGACAGGATCACCCAGCTCTCGTCCTCCCGGCTGTGGCTGTGCAGGGGAGGCGCGTCCTCACGATCGACGGTGAGGCGCATGACGCTGACCGCTCCGCTGGTCTCGGCGTTGGTCACGACCTGCTCGATCACGTTCCTGTAGTAGCGGAAATCAGGGCCGTCGCCTGGGTTCCGGATGAGGGCGATGCTCATGTGAGGTCCTCCTGACGCGTGGCCTCCGGGGTGGTGGTGGCCGGTTGGCGGAGTCGATTTGGTTTACGGTTCAATCATTGCGCGGGACGAGGGCCTCCGCCAGAGGTGAAAACAACTTGGCTTGTTCTGGAGCCGCCGGGGGCGGAGGCTCGTCGGCGCTCCGCCCCGTCATGCATCCATGGACGCACCACCCCGGCCCGGCACCCGCCCCCAGCCCCGACCTGGCCCTCGCCCCCGGCCGGGCTCGCCACCGTCAGCTCCGACTCGGGCTCAGGATCGGGCCGGATTCCGATTCCGACTCCGATTCCGGCTCCGACCCAGACCCAGCCCCAGCCCCAGCCCCAGCGAGGCGCCCGAGCCCTCAGCCTCTCCCCCCCGAGGACCAGATCCTGCGGAACCACCGGGGCCTCCAGGCGCAGCCGCGCGATCGGCCCGTATGCGAACGGTCATCGACGGGCCCGTGTACCTCTTCCGCGGAAGGGAGGGCGAGCGCCCCCGTCCAGCCGGGGGCGGCCTATGCGGCTATTCGGCGTATTCGACCTATTCGGCCGTGCAGTGCTTCTGGGCGTCGAGGCGTACCTTGCGGCCGGTGAACTCCTCCAGGACGGCGATGTTCTCCGGGGCGTAGTTCGTCGCCGTGATCTTGTCGGCGTCCCGGCTGCCCAGCTTGCCGGTGTAGGGCGCGGACTTCTCCAGCCAGTAGGCCGTCCGCAGGAACTGGGTCAGCACCAGGTCGCGCAGCTTGGGTTCGGCCTTGATCCGGGCCCAGTAGTCGGGGTGCTTGTCCTTGGCGACGCGCAGGTAGAGCAGCAGATAGCGCAGGTTGGTGGCAGCGATGTCCCGGGCGTTGCTCGCGCCGATGCCCTTGATGTGCTCCTGGAGCACCGTCACCGCCGGCAGGCCGGTCAGCCCGGCGTTCAGTTCCGCCAGCACCCCCTGGAGGAGGTATTCACCCTGCGTCCGGTCCCGCAGGTAGGTGTTGTCCATGGAGGAGGTGAGCCGGTCCTTGATCAGCGGCAGGATCTCCTTGCGGGGGAAGCCGCCGTGCACGGGCACCGTCAGCGCCTGCTGGTTTCCGTTGATCCACGCCGCGATGTGGACGTCCCACTTGGTCCGGGACGGGTCGAGGTCCCACATGTGGGTCTCCTCGTGGATCGCCACCATCATCGACTCGGCGAACCCCTCGAAGCTCCGCTTGTTCACGAACTGGTCCCAGTACGGGTCCCTGGCCTGGGCGATCGCCAGCGCCTCCCCGCTGGGCCAGCGCCGCTTGTACATGGCCTGGAGGGTGCGCATCCAGTTCGCGGAGGTGAAGGCCGCCTTGAGGTCGCTCAGGTCGGCGTTCGGCTGCGAGGGTTCGTCGTAGCAGTAGGGGGCGGCGGCTCGTCCGGGCGCGGTGGACGCGGACGGGCCGGCCGGCGCGGGACCGGACGCGGCGACGGTGCCCGAACCCAGGGTCAGGACAAGACACGCGGTCAGCAGGCGGGGGAAAAATCTTCGGCTCACGAGGACCTCGTCTCGAAGCGATCGTGTGAGGGAGTGTGCGGGTGCGGGTGCGGGTGCGGGTGCGGGTGCGGGTGCGGGGGTGTGCGGGTGTGCGGCGGGCCGGACGCCGCACCGTCCGCCACTTACCGAAGTTATGGACCCGTACGTCCCGTGCCTACTGTCATCGCGTCATAACGTCGGGATAGGGGTTCCGGGGCTGGGGACCTCGGTGGGGGCCGTCTTTCCGTACGGGAAGGGGCAATCACCGAGGAATTGCGGGAGGCGGCGGGCGCGATGTTGGCGCGCGGCCCCGGTACTCAGCGGAGTACTGGGGCCGTTCGGTCACTGCTGCCCGGCCTGGCTATACAAAACCGTCCGCGGTTTCCGCCGGTGCCGGCAGACGCCAGCTCGGCCCGTCCGGCGCGCCGAGCCATACCCGCTGGCTCTTTGCCGTGACAGTGACACCGAACTCTGTCGGTTCCGGGGAGCCGGCCGTACACCAGGTGTCGAGCGAGCTTTCCAGCACGTCCCATAGGGCGACCGGGCCGCCCTGGCGGACGTTCCACGCGTCATCGCTCTTGGACGTCAGGACGGCGAAGGACTCGTTCGTACCGTCGAGCACGTACGTGCACGGCGTGCCGTCGTCGTCCGGCATGGAGAAGAAGCGAACGCCGGGCATGGCGAGCTGTGCCACGAATCCGTGGCGGGCCGTGGTCAGCACGCCGGGCCCGTAGGGGGTGGTGCGCGAGGAGCCGTTGTCAGGTGCGGGGATCGTGCCGAGGCTCGCGGGTGCGTCCTGCTGCCGGGCGATCATGAAACTCGGGTCGCCGTCGATGAACCGGCCCTCGGCGCGTCCGTCGTGGCCGACGGTGAGACGGACCAGGCCGAGCGAGCGCATCCACCCGCGGAGGGTGGTGAGGACGAGCCCACCAGGGCGGGTCTGCCGAACCCACGCGTAGGGGACGTGGCGAACACCGCAGGTGGCGATCGTACGGTCGTAGGGGGCGCCCTCGGGGAATCCGGCGAGGCCGTCGCCGACGACGAGGCGCGGAGCGTATCCACAGCGCTTGAGCGCGTCGCGGGCGCGGGCGGCGACGTCGGGGTCGGTCTCGATGGAAGTGACTCGGCCCGGGCTGAGGCGGTGGCACATGAGGGCGGCCGAGTAGCCGGTGCCGGTGCCGATCTCCATCACGGACATTCCGTCGTGTAGCCGGAGTTCTTCCAGCATGTGCACGACGAGGGCCGGCAGTGTCGAGGACGACGTCGGGTGCGCGCCGACGACGGGCTCGGGGTCGGTCCAGTCGATCTCTTGGCCGTCGAATTGCGTGATGAGCGTGTCGTCGGCGTACGCCTGCCGCAGCCATTCCTCCACGCCGAGGAGATCGGCCGTGACGGGGGTCCACGTGGTCAGGCCGGGGGCGTCGGTTTGGCGGTAGAAGCACCGTACGAACTCGTGACGGGGGACAGCTTCGACGGCGGCGCGCCATGCCGGACTGCGCAGCCAACCGCCGTCGGCCAGGCGGGCCGCAAGCTGGTGCCGCAGCTTGGCCGCCGCGATGGGGATGACGTCAGGTGCCATGGGTGCCCTGTTCCAGAAGGTCGGCGAGGGTGGCGGTCATGGGCAGGCCCGTGGGGGGTTCCAGCCATGCCCACTGCCCGGAAGGGTTGCATTCGATGAACGTCCACTCGCCGGAGGCGGCGAGGGCGAAGTCGAATGCGCCGAAGACGAGCCCGAAGTGCCGAAGGTAGGCGAAGATCGCGCGCTCTACATCCGTCGGCGGGACGACGGGGGTGTACGCGTGGGTGCTGTAATCGGCGCGCCAGTCGAGTAGTCCGGAATCGATGCGCACCGCGAACACGCGGCTCCCCATCACCGTCACGCGGACGTCTGCGACCTTGTCCACCCGTGCTTGGAAGAGGTGCATGGTGCCGGCAATGGAATCGTCGATCTCGTCGGCCTCGACCGTGGTGACGGGCACGGTCTGCGCCTTGCCGTCGATGAGGTAGAGCGGTACGGAGATGGGTTTGAAGATGACGGGACCGTGCCGCTTGATGAAGGTGTGGGCGTCGTCGGGCCGGTTGGTGATCAACGTGGGCGGGACGGTGAAGCCGCACGCCGATGCGGCGGCGAGGCCGGCGGGCTTGTACTCGGCGTCGCCGATGCGGTGGGGATGGTTGACGTACAGGCAGTCGGGCAACGAGACGAGGACGCCGCCGAGGCCGTAGCGGGCCTGAGCGGCGGCGAACCGGGCGTCCTGGGGGCCGAGGTGGGGGAAGGCGAAGCCGGAGGGGCGCCGGTAGTACAGGGACCGGACGGCGCCCAATTCGGTGGTGCGGGTCGGGATCCGCACGCTTCCGCGCCACTGCTCCGCGTCGCCGCCGATGAGAGCGGAGCAGGTGAGGGTGGCGGGGAAGTCACCGGAGTCGAACCGCACGACCGGGGCTCCCCGGTCGCGCAGCTCGGCAATCACCAGATCGGCGGTCGGGTCGTCGAGGTTGGTGACGACCGCGACCGGGCGGGGGTCCGTCACTGGTCGGTGTCGTTCCCCGTGTCGCTGTCCGGCGCGTCTCCCTGGCGGTCGCCCTGCCCGGTGGTGCCGGTGGGCGGGTTGGTGCCGGATGACGTGCCGTGACCCGGCGCCATCACGACCGCACCGGTGGCGTCGAGGTAGCGGGCGGTCTGCGTCGCGGCGTCCAGTTCGACGCGTGCGTACGGGTGCTCCTCGAACGGCGGGTACGGGGCAATGCGGCGCAGAGCCCAGGGGCCGGGGTCGGGTGTCCCTGTGGGAGCGGTGTTCCGGTGGGGAACCGGTCGGCGTAACTGAACATCGCGAGCCTTTCCATTCGGAGACGGACAGGACGGATAGGTCTGTGGCGTAGTACGGCGCCCATGTAGAGGGCGGAGCGCGGGGGGCGGCTCAGGGGAGCCGAGGCGCCCGGGTGCTGCTTGCTGATTTGCCGGGAACCCGTTGCACCGGCCCAAAGCCCTCCTGTTGTCGGCGGGTGGGGTGGGTAACGGGGGCAACCGTCATACCGGGCCAGAGGCCAGGAGCCCCGTTTCAGGGCCACGAAAAAGGTAACGGGGGAGGCCGACGGCCGGGGGTCTCGTTCCACTTCGGGGCTGAGGCCACACGCGCATCTCCTCATGGACATGCCTTGACCGGCGCGCAGTCTCGTCATGCTAAGCGAGGTAGTGGGTACTTTCCATAGTCCGGATTGCTCTCCAATTGGCCTTATCCGCAAACGTTTTCGCGAAGTAATGAGAATCCTCAATTTGCCGCTGAGGGTGCTATGGCTCGTGGCGAGATGGCAGATGACAGATGACGGCTGACAGGTGACAGACATGGGTGTGCACGGCACACTGTCCGAAACGGCACCGACCAGGGAGGTCAGCGAGTGAGTACGCCGACCGTGCGCCAGTGCAGACCGGGCGGAAAGCTCCGTACCCTGCGAGGAAATCTCACCCTTCAAGAGATTGTTGAAAAGTCCGGCGGTGCCTTCGCATGCCACGGGGTGCGGCTGCTGTCCGGCCCTCGCCCCTGCGGCTGGACCCCACCGGCCGCCGCCTGCCCCCGCCCCTGTTTCCCAGCCACGCCAACCTCCAGACACTCGGGCACCTCGGCAGGGCCGGGCACGCCCACTCCTGGGTCGTCATGACCTGCTCCATGGCGGACAAGGAGTTCGCCCTCTCGGGCTCCGACCAGAACCCCGACCTGACCTGCAAGAACCCGGCCTTGATGGCACTCCAGGCGCACCGGACCGAGGCCGGATCGGTCCGCGCGTCCATCGAACACAGCGAGGACGTGGTGACGGGCAACCGGCTGCCCGCGCTGGTCGCCGCCATGAACGCGCTCACCCCCGCGACACCGCTCGACCCTGCGCGCGTCGAGCACGAAGTGCTCACCCGCGACCAACAGTTGCTCAACGACTACGGCAAAGACGCACAGTGGATGTCCGTCCGCAACGCCCGCGCATACGCGCCGGAACGCGCCTTGCGCATCGCACCCCCGCACCGCCTCCTCGACCCCGCCCACGGCCCCCTGATCGCCCTCCGCCTTCGCCCCCTGACCCGCAAGACCCTGGGCGGGGTGCAGACCACCCTCGACGCACAAGTGGTCCGGCCGGACGGCACCGCCTTCGACGGCCTGTACGCCGCCGGGGAGGCGGCCGGATTCGGCGGCGGGGGGATGCACGGCTACAACGCGCTGGAAGGCGGCTTCCTCGGCGGCTGCGTCTTCTCCGGCCACACCGCGGGACGGGCGCTCGCGGCGCGGGAGCTGGCATAGAAAAGAACTGTTCAAGCAGAAGGGCCCTCTCCTTCGAGAGGGCCCTCGGCATCTTCTACTTCAGGCGGAACACCCATTTCATGGCCTGTTGGTGGCTGTCACCGAGGACACGCAGACGGGTTCCGTCGGTGGACGCGTATTGGGCCGCATTGACGTGTCCTCCGCTCCCGACGTTCCTGATGCTGAATGACCCGCCATCGGCTGGAACCAGCTTCCACAGCAGTTGCGTGCCGCTCTCACCGCATTCACGGGTCCCGACGTAGGAGTCCGCTTCCTGGCTGAGACAGCGGTTGGTGCCCTTGCTGCTCAGCAGTTTGTAGTTTCCGTCGGAACCGCCGAGCAGCTTCCAGTCCTGGGCCGCCGTACCGTTGCTGTGCCACAGATGGACCAAGCTGGCGTCGGTCCCGGCGTCGATGTTCACATTGCCGAACTTCTTATTGGACACCCGGTAGGTGCTGCCCGACGCGATCGGATCGCTTCCCGGCCATTCACGGACCGTAGGGCTGGCGTTCTTGATGGTCGAGTCGCACTGCCACGTCCCCGCATCAAAGGTGACGCTGGAGTAGGCCGAGGTGTACCCGTTGTCCCGGGTCTCTTTGAAGCGGATGTTCATGGTGCCGTAAGGGAGCCGGTCCACGATGCCCTTGTCGCTCGCGGGCACCGTGCCCCACAACCGGCCGTCTTTCCAGACTTCGGCCTGCAAGTCGTCGGGGGCGTGCTGGGGAAGGTCCCAGCGCACCGTTCCATGCGTCCAGTGGTGAATGGTGCAGTCGGCGTTCCGCAGCGCCGGGCCGGAGCTGAGCCTGTGGTGGGCGCCGGGGTTGTTGCCCGTGTTGAGGAAGTCCAACGTGTCTTTGAGGACTTGCCTCTTGCGCGTGATCGATGTGTGAACGGCGCTGCCTCCCCGTACCGTCTCCGCGTCCTTGGCTACGTGCCGGTTGTCGGCGCCGCTCAGCTTCACCGAGAGGGCGGATACCTGCTCGTCCCCTTCGATCGAGTACGTGAGCGTGGTGTCCGGCGCGTATGCCGCCTTCTTCTCGGTGTCGCGGTTGAGAGCTTTGAGGAAGAGCGAGTCGGTTTTCATGTCCTGAACAGCCGCGTTGCAGTAGCCGGCGGCAATGTTCGGACACAGGTCTGCCTGATGCGAGCCGTGGTTCGGGGACGCCAAGGTGACCAGGGAGCCGACGGTGAAGCCTGCCGAGTGATCGAGCGCTGTTTTGCGGGCGACGAGACCGCCCATGGAATGGCCGACGAGATTCACCCTCTTCCCGGCGAGGCCGTTCTTCCTCATCCACTCCCAGAACCGGTCGGCGTTATCAGGGATGCGGTCGTGGGTCGTTCCGCTGTAATCGAACTTGTGGATCTTCCCGGCGTAGTGGTTGTCGTGGAAGTACTGTTCCGCGGCCTTCCACACGCCCGGGCCATCATTCAGTCCGTGGAGGAGGACGACGGGATCGCCAGTCGCCGCGGTGGCCTGAGTATCCGCTGTCAGCGTCACACCCGAGGCCAGGCTTGTGATCAACACGGTCACCGCCATGGGGCGCCCAATTCTGAAGCGAAGCCTGGCTGCGGTCATCATGTGCCTACCCGACCTTCGTCGATGTGCGTGACTGAAGAACCATGCGGACGTGTCGCTACAGAGCGTGAGCATTCGGTCACGGTTCCCCGGCATTTGCAGTATCGCCTCATGCCGTGAATGGCGCATGTCGATGAAGGCTCGCCCTCTGCGGTGCTCTTCGGGCGCGAGAGGCCGCGGAGGGAATGCGGGGGCGAGAAGATCGCGGAAGGGCCCCCTCCTTCGGTGAAGTCGAGGGGGCCCTTTGACCCTGGGTGGTGAGAAGGCTAGTCGAGGTTGTCGAAGTCGCCCTTGAGTACGCCGCCCTTGAAGGCTGCCCACTCGCCGGCGGTGAACGCCAGGTAGGGCCGCGAAGGGTTCTTTGAGTCTCGCACGGCAACACCTCCGTCAGGGAGTGCCGCCAGCTCAAAGCACTGACCGTCGTTGGCGGTGAGGCTGCTCTTCTGCCAGTTCAAACTCTCGGGTTCGGCCGAGTAGAGGTTCGCCTTTTCCATCATGTTTCCCTGTCGTTTTTACGGGAGCAGCAGATCCCGCTGGCCGTCCTGGATGCTCTTGACGAAGAGTCGGTAGTCTTGCTCCGAGATCACAGTCGGCCGAATTGTGGGGTCGTCAGCGTCGTTGGAGTCGCGGAAGGCCACAACACCGTTGTGGAAGCTGACCTCCAGACAGTTGTCGCCACCGTCGGAGTAGTCGGACCTGTTCCACACCGCGTCGGTGAAGTCGAGGTGATTCTTCATGTGTACAGTTCCTTGATCGTTCGGTGATTGGCTGGCGGGAGACGTCAGCGTTGAGCGCGTCAGTGCGCACGTAGTTGAAAGCGGTTTCGTAACGCTCTATGCCGCTACTGAGGTTCTCGCTTCAGGGTGACGCGTGATAGCGGCTGTTCTTTGCGCTGTGCCGTTGCCGTTGGCATGAGCGGTTAGGTCGGTACCTGAGGCCAGTAGATCCCTATCGGCATGGAAGGCGTCAGGTGATGCCTGGGACATACCGGTCGGTGAGCTGGTTCCAGCGCAGGAATCCGTAGGCCAGGTCCAAGGCGCTATTGCAGTAGGCGTCAACGCTGCCTTGATCTGCTTCCCAGGGATGCCCCAGGACGACACCCAAGCAGGTATAGGCGCGCGCCAGGTCCTCCCGATAGCGTCGATAGATCTGGTTAATACCCTCCTCCTGTGACAGATTGTGTTGGGCCATCAGCACGTTGACCGTATTGACTACTTCACCGCGGGCTTGTTCTGCATCGAGGGTGAGAATGTCGCTTTGCCAGGATGAGACCCTCACCAAGCACCCGAGGAAGGCATGCATGTCGTCGTGGTCAAGCACTGAATCGGGCAGGTCGACCCCGAGGCCGTACTGGCAAAGCACGGACAGAGCCACCATCACACCAATCGACTTATGACGGTCTTCCATAAAGTTCGGATGGGGCGTGTTGCCATAGTCGGCAACACGGATTTCACCTTCGAGCCAATCCTTCTTCCACACGCGATGACGTTCCCGGAGCCTGGGTGACAGACATAGATCTTCCACTGTCTGCGCATATGCCACCAGCCATGGGTCCGTGCTATCGGTCTCCCCGCTGTCAAGGTATGCGATCACGTCCTTGTAGAAGCGCCTGACGCCCCCCTGCTCCTGCCAGAGTTCCTCGTCTCTTTCTTCCATGGCGAACCAGAGAAGGTAATAGCGGGTCAGTTTCTCAAGTCGTTCTGCGTCGCATGCTGGATGGATCATTGCCGTGAGCTGTGTGTAGTCGCTATTGAGGAAGCGGGCCACTGAGTTATCAGGCACCACCCCCGCGGCAATGAACCAGTCATGGGCCCTTGCCCGGACCGCAAGATAATACGGGCTGAAGGAACTGGTGTGGGGGAAGCTGAGAAAGGGCATACGGCTTTGCCGCTGGCGATAGCCGTCCATGATGCTGGCGGATTCAGAGTGCATCTGCGCCCCTTGAGATCTCGCGCATTGTGATGGGTGGCCGACATGGGAGTGGAACCCCGACTCTTCTACGTCAGCACACTCAGGATGACGTGCGCGTAACAAAGACGTGAGGCGCAAACAGGGTGGTACAGGGAGCAAACCCCCGAGCTTCGCACGCCCTCAACAACACGCCCTGGATTCACATGCTGTGACGCTGACAGGACATGGTTGCTCCCGGGTGGTGGCCGCGCGGCATCCTCGTCTGACACCGCATCGGCCCTCTGCGCCCACCCGGCCACCGCGTGTCAATTCCCCCCACCGCCCGCGGGGCCGCCCCCGCAACGCTGCCGTTCTCCCGATCCAGGGCCTTGAAGTACCTCGCCTTCATACCCTGAAAATCCACGATCCCCGCAACTCCCTGATTCAAGAGAGTTGCGAGGGCCGCTAGAACCGGACCGGCCTCCGATTTCGCGGGGCCCTTGGCGTCCGTCTGAGCGGTGAGAAGGCTAGTCGAGGTTGTCGAAGTCGCCCTTGAGTACGCCGCCCTTGAAGGCTGCCCACTCGCCGGCGGTGAACGCCAGGTGGGGCCGCGAAGGGTTCTTTGAGTCTCGTACGGCAACACCTCCGTCAGGGAGGACCGCCAGCTCAAAGCACTGACTGTTGTTGGCGGTGAGGCTGCTTTTCTGCCAGTTCAGACTATCGGGTTCGATCGAGTGGCCGGACGGCACCCTCGTCGAGGGCTGTACGCGGCTGGGGAGGCGTCCGGATTCGGCGGCGGGGATGCACAGCTACAACGCGCTGGAAGGCGGCGGCTGCGTCTTCTCCGGCCGTACCGTGGGCCGGGTGCTCGCACGGAAGCTGGGGTAGGAAAGAACTGCTCAGGCAGAAGGGCCCCCTCGAATTCGCCTAAAGAGGGGGCCCAAGCTCTATGAAGTCGATGGGCTCCGGGTGGAGCCGACACTTGTCTATCGGGGTTGCAGATACTCGAATTCCCCATCCCGCGCGCCGCGAACGAAGGCTACCCACTCGGCAGCCGTGTAGCGGAGCACAGTGCCCTGCGGATCAGCTGGATTACGCAGAGCTACTGCACCTTCGGGGAGCCTGGCGATCTCGATGCGGTCGTTCTCTCCGGCGTTTGGGGCGCTCAGCCACGTAAGCCCGTCGAGGTCAAGAGCGTAGAGGTCACTTTTTTCCTGCGCCGACGCCATCACCGACTCTGCAAAGTGTCGCTGGTGACCGCAGCGAGGAAGGCACTCCAAGCAGACGTTGTCACCCGTGCTGCCGGGATGCCGCGGTTCTTCGAGTCACGGATAGCCACACCGAGTTCCTGCTGAGACGCATCTGTGATCGATGCAATCTCAACGCAGTTGCCCTCGCCGGCGGTGTACGAACTGACACGCCAGGCAGCCTCGGAAAGGTCGACCGCGTACAGGTTCTTCATCTCATACCAGCTCTTTCTGGATATCAGCGATGAGGTTGCGGCTCTCTTGCTCTGACAAGGCCGCAGCAGACAAGCTCCGGAAGCGTCGGTTGAGGCGCTGGAGCGTAATACCTTCGTCACGGAAGGCGGTTGTGTAGTCAGCGGACTCGGTGAAGGCTACGTCTGCATTCTCTTCCTTCCCCGTGGTGAACAGCGTGAAAGCACCCGTGCAGACGCCCTTCGCACCTGCTGCGAAGGGAACTATGCGTAGGGACACATTGTCGAGCCCAGACGTCTCTACCAGGTGCTTGAGTTGGGCCTTCATCACCTGAGAGCCGCCTACCCGAAGTCGGACTGCCGCTTCGGTGATGACGACCTGAAGTCGCAGCGCATCTTGCTCGAAGAGGCGCTGCTGACGGCGTAGCCGCACTTCGACCAGGCTCTCTACCTGGTCAGGCCCGAGGGCCGCGAAGCTCGACTCTGTCGTGACGGCCTGGGCATAGTCCTTGGTCTGTAGCAGCCCCGGGATGAGCAGCGTCTGGTGCTCGAAGCAGCGAGTTGCCTCTGCCTCGTAGGCCAAGAACTCAGAGTAATTGGCACTGATCACGTCACTGTAGGCGTGCCACCACGGAGCGACCCGCTGCCTGGCCCGCACCATGAGCGTGGTGAGTTCGGAAAGTTGGGGGCCCTTCACCCCGTACAGCTCCATCAGACGCTCGAAATCACGCTTTGTGCACGCCCTCTTTGCGTTCTCGAACCGGCTCACGGTGGAGTTGTGGCAGTCGAGGTACGCACCGACCTCTTCGGTCGTCATGCCGAGTTGATCTCGCAGCCGCCGCAGCTCCGCGCCAAGCCGTCGGCGGGCGGTGAGCGGGCTGACGTTTGTGGTACTTGCCATGGTCCCTCCAATCCCCGTCGTGACGTGTCTGGTTGGAGGGTACCTCCGCCGACCAGCCCTACCTTGCTGGAAGCGGAAGGCCGCATGGCAGAAGTTTGGCAATCTGCCACGCAGTTGCTTGACGCTCTGCCATAGTGACGCACATCATGTTTCTGCATGGCGGACTGCACGCTCTCAAGGGCGGGTCAGTAGCCAGTTCTGCGCATACCGGACACCGGGGCATGGAGGCGACCTGATGACTCCTGCGCACGACCGACTTCCTCTCCCCCCACGGACATATCAGCGGGCGTTCACGCCCACGCCGCACAGCCTGCGCGACGTGCGCCGCACTGTGCGGGAGTACCTGGACCGGTGGGGACTGGGCGACCTCACGCCCGAGGCTTGTCTCGTCGTCACCGAACTCCTGAGCAACGTGCACAAACATGCCGGTGGGAAAGAGGGCGCTCAGTGCACGCTGGCCCTCCGGGAAATGCCGGGCGGTGTGGAGATCGTCGTCAGTGACAGCTCATCCACGTTGCCGGAAATAAAGGAGCCGGAACTGTACTCGGACAGTGGCCGGGGCCTCGCTCTGATTCTGCACGTGGCGCGGCGCTTGGAGATCGTCCCGACCGATACCGGCAAGGACATCCGCGTCGTCCTGATCAGCGTTCCCTCCGAAGGCCCTGCGGCCGAGCAGGAGTTGCCGAGCCAAAAGCAGGTCGGCGCTGCTCCGGGTGTCTCCGAGCTGCTGCATTGAGAAGGCGTGTACGTGAAGTGGTGTGCGTGTGCCTCTTTCGCCGAGGCGCAAGGTCTTGAAAGGAGACGGCGTGGAATCCAATGAAGCGGTATACCCGTCAAACGAACTTCGCGGAGGAATATTCGGCCAGGCGGTCTGCGCGGTATTCACCTTGCGTCCGGCCCCCCGGATCAGCGCTGTCCATGGATGTCGTGTCGTGCAAAGCCGGTGCCTTGGGGAAAGGTCCCGGCGACCGCGCGAACGGACCCGGGGTGTGGCCAACCTGAGTGAGGCAGGTCGACATGCGAAAAGTCACTCTCTTCGGCCCCCACCGGGCAGGGGGTGCCGCGCGGTGACGTATCGCGAAGGCGCGGTGGTCAAGGACGCGGCCACGGGTCTCGTGGGGGTGGTCGTGCGGGCGGATCACGACACGGACCAGGCGCGGCTGAGGCGTCTGGGAAGCGAGTTCGAATGGGAGGCACCGGGAAGGGCACTCCGGTTGGCGACCGCCGAAGATCGGGCCCGGGCGATCCGCGAGGTGGCACCGTGATCGGCGGCTGGGTGATGGACACGGTCACGCGTGCCGTGGGGCGTGTTGTGGGCCGGACCGCCGGGGCGCTGCTGGTGGTTGAAGGGGCCACCCAGGCCGGCGCCAAGTCGCGGGGCTGGCAGTGGCTGGCGAATCCGTTCTCGTTGCGCCCGGCGACCCGGGACGAAGTCGAGACGGCGACCGCATCGCAGCACGAAGGAGAGTGTGATGGCGCACGCGTACGTACCGTTCAGCGGCAAGGATCTGGACGACTGGCTGTACGAGGCCCATCCGGTGCCCGACTGCGGGACCTGCGCGGAGCAGTGGGAACTGCGGCGGAGGGCGCTCACGAAACGCGATGGCTGGGGCGCATTCTGGGCGAGCCAGGCCATCCGCAGGCACCCGAACCACCGGTGAGGAGGCTGCGGTGGACAGGGCAGTCGGCCGTCAGGACCCGGTGACCGTCCCCGTGGTGGTCGGTCCCCCGTTCCCCGGCCCGGGTCCCGGTGCCGTGTACCGCGTGCCCGCCGGCCAGGCGGTGCCGCCCTGCCCCTACCCGTGCACCGTGTGCAAGAAGGCAGGCAGACAATGACCCGGTGCGGGGAGCCGAGCGAACCCGTCCACGAGCGAACCCGTCCACGAGCGAACCCGTCCACGAGCGAACCCGCCCACGAGCGAACCCGCCCCCGAGATCGCGCGGAGACTGCTCGAAGTCAGCGGGAGCGATCTCCGGGGTAAGACGTACCGGTGCGCCCGCGCGGTCGGCCACGAGGGCGATCACGTCGCCGTGTCGAGAGGCGCCTCGGGCCGGGCGAACAGCTACCACACCTGGTGGAACACCAGTAGCTGATCTTCCTTCCCGGCCGACCCGCGCGGGCTGTGTCCCACCAGGCCGGCTCCCAGCGGTTTCGGCCGGGATCATTCCATGGCCGTGCCGCCCATGCCGGGCGTGTCCCCGTGGTACGTGTAGGTGTTCAGCGCTCTGACGGCGGCCATCGGGTCGCCGTCCTTGTACTCGTCGACGGCCAGGAAGTTCGGCTTCTTGCGGGCGGCCGGGGCGCAGAAGCGCTCGGCGCGGTTCTGGAGCTTCTCGTTGTCGTTCCGGTATGTCGGATCCATCGGGACGTCCCGGAAGTGGTTCATGACGAACAGCCGGCGGAAGCCCTTCTCCTCCAGGCTGAGCGGGACCCGGTCCCAGCGGCTGTAACAGCTCCAGTCGGCCTTGCCGAGGCCGCTGCCCATGGACCAGTAGTTCTCGACGGTCCAGTCCGCCTGGCTCATGAAGCCGAGCCGGTGCTTGCCGTTGGCGGGGTCGGACGCGGCGGTGTCGGCCGTGAACAGCAGGAGGCGCTTGCCCGAGTCCACCATGGACTTCACCGTCGGCCAGCCGTTCTCCTTCACACCCTCCGCGTCGGGCCGGAAGACCTTCCCGGCCAGCGGCTTGCCCTCGCCGAGCAGGCTGCCGAGTTCCTGCTTGAGCTGGTCGGCGGTGGTGTAGTCCTCCAGGAAGACGGTCAGGATCGCCTCTTTGTCCTGTTCCAGGAAGTCGGCGATGTTCTGGAAGATCTTGGACGCCTCGACGTTCCCGTTACACGGGTTGAGGATCTTGATCTCGTGGCACAGCCGGACCCGCCCGTTGGAGAAGTGCGCGTCCAGCATCAGCGCCCGCACCCCGTCCTTGAGCTGCCGGCTGATGCTGTGCGGCTGGTTGGGGAACGGCGCACCCGAGGCGGACTGGTCCTCAGTGTTGTGCATCGCGTTGTGCGCCGTCAGGAACGTCATGTCGTCCAGCTTCGGCGCCGCCGGCATCGGCGTGCGCGCGGGAGCGATCGGCGTGACGTACCAGTCCTGGTTGGTGATGTTCCGATCGGTGATCTTCACCTGCATCGCCGAGTCGAGCACCGGCTCGCCCCACAGCCTGCGCTGCGTCCCGGGGACGAAGATGCGGTAGCGCTCACCGGCGTCGTGCCGGAACTCCCAGTCGGTCTTGGCGGCGTCACACGCGCCGAGCACGACCCGGGACTCGCCCTCGGGGTTGTTCTTCTCGGTCAGGCACTTCCCGTCGCGGTCCGGGTTCTTGATCTTGTACGTACCGTTCGCGTTCCGCGCGAACTCCCACTGCTGGCCGTCCTCGTCGCCCTTGGGCCGGTGGGTGGCGATCCACTCCTTCCCGGCCGACATGTTGTAGCCGCTGACCAGGTTCTGGACGAAGAACCTGCCGCTGGTGGGCGGGCCCTGGGCGTCGGCCGACGAGGATCGCGGCGCGGCCGGGGCGGGGGAGGGGGCGACGGGCGGACGGTCCGGCGCGGCGGCGACGGGGCTCGCGGTGCCGGCGATCACGGCCAGGGCCAGGAGAGCCGTACTCCAGGCCGCGGCCGTGGTGCTGCGTCTTGCACGCACGGGGACTCCTCATGCTCGGGGAAGGCGCTGATGCTCTCGGAGGGGTGGTGCGCGCGCACGCGTGTCGCAGGCACGCGGGCCGGGGCTCGTAGGCCACGGGCGTGCATGGCACGGGCAGGCATGGCACGGGAACGCGCACCATGCACCACGCGTGTCGCACGCACACCCTCGGCATCACGAATGCAGGACATACCCAAAAAGAGATGCGCGAATGCGATCAACGATCGGTCAACATTCGTCCTTCTTCCGCCCTTTCCTCGCCCGTTCCTCGCCCGTTTTCCGTCCGTTTTCTGCACTTCGTCCGGGCGTCGTTCGGGATTCGTCCGGGCTTCCGGCAGTCTGGCAATCCCGGCAATTCCGGCACCCGGGCCAGTACCTGACGCAAGGGCCGCTTGGCCCGACGGAGGAAGAAGGGGCCTCGCCGTGCGGACTCGCCCCTCGCCGGGCCGGAGGTCCGACGGTGCGTCTCGGTGGTGCGTCTCGCCGTGTGCCGTGTGCCGTGGACGTGGGCTTTGGCCGTGCGCCTCGGCCGTTAGCGAGACGTTAGTGAGGCGGCGGTGGTTCATCAGCAGGGGCGGACAGTCTTGTTCTCACGAACTGGTTCCCACGAACCGGAACACCACTCGACTCGCAGAGATCGGAACGAACATGTCGCACCGCACCGCACGTCACCACGTCCGCAAGACCGTCGCCGCCATGGCCCTCGCCGTCGCCGCGCTCGGGCTCACGGCCTGTGGCAATGGCACCGACACCGCGTCCGCGCCCGCCTCCGCCAGCGCGAGCGCCCAGCCATCCCAGGCATCCACGAACCCGGAGCAGTCCTCCGGCTCCACGAGCGCCCAGCCATCCTCCGCCACCGCGGGCAAGACCGCCAAGGGCACCGACGTGTCGTCGGGTACGCCCAAGAAGTCCGGAGCGCGGTGCACGGACCAGATCAATTACGCGGGTGACCCGCGCTCGAACGCCGAGATCAACTCCATCGGCGAGGAGACGGGCCACTGCCCGACGCCCAAGAAGGGCGGCGCGTCCTCGGGCACCCCGAAGAAGCCCGGGGTGAGCTGCACCAACCAGATCAACTACGCCGGTGACCCCCGTTCCAACGCCGAGATCAACTCCATCGGCGAGGACACCGGCTACTGCCCGACCCCGAAGAAGAAGGACGCCGCGTCGTCGTCCGGTACCCCGAAGAAGCCCGGGGTGAGCTGCACCAACCAGATCAACTACGCGGGCGACCCCCGTTCCAACGCCGAGATCAACACGATCGGCGAGGACACCGGCTACTGCCCGCCGGTCCAGCACCAGTGAGTTCCGTACTCCCACCGACGCCGGACCTACGGGTCACCTCTTACGACATCCGCGCACTGCCACGTCCCTTGCCGGGCCGGGTGCCCCGCCCGGGCGAGCGCGGGCCGGTCGCGCGGGCCCGGGACGCCGCGCGGGGTCCCGGGGCGGCACGTCCGTGGGCCGTCCGCGGTTCCTCCGGAGACCCCTCCGGCGCCTGGCGTCCGAGGACTGCCGCAGCTCACCGGCCGCGGCAGCGGGTCTCAGCGGTGGGTCCGTCGGATTCAGCGGTTGGTCCACAGGTTCCACAGCCAGTTCTTCGCGCACTGGTAGCGGTCCCAGTGCCCGCGGTCGATGCCCGCCTGACCGGCCTCCTGGCAGGCGCCCAGGCTGAAGAACTTGCCGCGGTGGACGTCCAGGCCGCCGTCCGCCATGGCGGCGGGCGCCTGCGGGGAAGAGACGGCGGGCGCCTGCGGAGCAACGGCGGCGGGCGCTTGCGGGGAAGCGGCGGCGGGCGCCGCCGCGCCCAGGCCGAGCCCGGCCACGGTGATCGTTGCGAGCACCGGCAGCATGATGCGAACACGCATGTCGGAATTCCTTTCCTTGATAAGTCGGTTACGACTCGATTTCCCTACGACTCGGACGGTGCTTCCATCCGACTCGGATGGTGCTTCCCTACGACTCGGACGGTGCTTTCCATCCGGCTCGGATGGTGTCCCGGCCTTCGGAAGCGGACCGGTCGCACCGTTTGTAGCCGTTGGGCGTTGTTCACGTTCGGCGGGCTGGCGCTGAACAAACGCCTGCTGAACAATTCGCACCACCTGGGGAGGTGCGTGCGATGCCACGAGGAGAGCGTCCGCTGGACGCGGGCGGCGGCCCACTGGTGGATTTCGCCGCGAAATTGCGGCGGCTGCGGGAACAGGCGGGCAGCCCCACCTATCGGGACCTCGCGCGTCGGGCGCACTATTCGATCGCGGCACTGTCCGGAGCCGCGGCCGGACGGCAGTTGCCCACGTTGGCCGTCACCCTCGCCTACGTCCGCGCCTGCGGCGGTGACGAGCGGGAATGGGAGCAGGCGTGGCGCGAGGCGGCGGCTGCCTGCGCTGCCGGATCCGCCGACGCGGGCCCGCGACGGGCGGAAGAGGGGGCGGCTGCGCCCTATGCCGGCCTGGCCCCTTTCCAGCAGTCCGATGCCGATTCCTTCTTCGGCCGCGAACACCTGACCGAAAATCTGGTCGAGCACTTACGGAAGAGAAGGCTTCTGGCTCTTTTTGGTGCTTCCGGCTCCGGAAAGTCCTCGGTGCTGCGCGCCGGACTCCTTCCCAAATTCCCCGCGACACCTTCCCTGGTTCTCACCCCCGGACCGCATCCCGTGGAGGAATGCGCGATCCAGCTCGCGGCCCGCGCCCACATCAGCCCGGGAACCCTGCGCTCCGAACTCGCCGCGGAGCCTCGCGCCCTGCACCGCGTCGTCCGGCAGATCCTGGCCCGTCCGCCGCATCCGACGAACAATCCGACGGTTGCCCCGAAGGGCGCCCCGGAGGATGCCCCGAAGAACGCCCCGGCGGACGCCCCGAAGGAGATCCCGGAGGAGACTCCTACGGGCGACTTCCTCCTCATCGTCGACCAGTTCGAGGAACTGTTCACGCTCTGCCACGACGCGGACGAACGCCACGCCTTCGTCACCTCGCTCCTGCACACCGCCCGGACGCCCGACAGCCGCTGCCGCGTCGTCGTCGCCGTACGGTCCGACTTCTACACGCACTGCACGCGGCTCCCCGGCCTCGTGGACGTCCTGGCCGACGCCCACGTCCCCGTCGGCCCGATGACCATTGACGAACTCCGCGCGGCCGTCGTCCGGCCCGCCGCCCGCGCCGGACTGACCGTCGAAGGGGCCCTCCTGGCAGCGCTCACGGCCGCCGCCCACGGCCGGCCCGGGACCCTGCCGCTGCTCTCCCACGCACTCCTGGAGACCTGGCACCGCCGACGGGGCAACGCCCTGACCCTGGCCGGATTCCAGGCGGCGGGCGGTTTCGAAGGCGCCCTCGCGCACACGGCGGAGGCGTTCCACTCCGGCCTGAGCGAGCCCCAGCAGCAGATCGCCCGGCAGCTCTTCCTGCGGCTCATCGCCCTGGGCGAGGGCACCGAGGACACCAAACGCCGCGTTCCGCGCCACGAAATCGACGACACCCCCGACACCGCGCAGGTCCTCGAACAGGCCACCCGCGCCCGCCTGCTGACGGCCGACCGGGACCGCGTCGAGATCACCCACGAGGCCCTGATCGGCTGCTGGCCCCGCCTCGGCCTCTGGCTCAGCGAGGACCGGGACCAGCTACGCCGGCACCGCGCGCTCACCGAGGCCACCGCCGTTTGGGAATCCCTGGGCCGCGACCCCGACACCCTCTACCGCGGGGTGCGCCTGGCCGCCGTCAAGGACCTGCCCCACCACGCGCTCACCACCCGGGAACGCGCCTTCCGTGAGGCGAGCGAGTCCGCGGAGAGGACGGAGGCCCGGCGCGTCCGCCGCCGGGTCCGCCGGCTGCGCCAACTCGTCGTGGCCCTCGTCGCCCTGCTCCTCTGCGCCACCGCCGCGATCGGCTTCGCCGTGCGCTCCCAGCAGATCGTCACCGCCCAGCGCAACCACGTCCTCGCCCTCAAGGCCATCGACACCTCGGCCGCACTGCGCCCCCGCGACCCCTCGCTCGCCACCCAGCTCGCCCTGGCCGCGCACCGACTGGAACCGAGCGATGCCACCCGTAACAACCTGCTCAGCGTGCTGTCGCGCACGCTGGACCGGCACAGCCACGCGCTGGCCGTCACCGGCGACGGCCGCACCCTGGCCACGGCACGCGACGACGGCGGCCTCCAGCTGTGGGACCTCACCGATCCCCGGCACCCCACCCGCCTCGGTTCCGTCGCCGACAACGCCGACAACACCGACAACGACGGCAACATCAACAACACCGGCAATGACGGCAACGCCGACAACGCCCTGTCCCTGGCTTTCGGCCCACGCGGGGACACCCTGGTCGGCATCGGCCGGGACCGCGCGATCCGCCTGTGGGATCTGACCGACCCACGGCACCCGCACCTGCTGTCCACGACCCCCACGCACCACACCGACCTCGTCTTCTCGCTGGCCGCGAGCCCGGACGGCCGGACGCTCGCCACCAGCAGCTACGACGACACCATCCGGTTGTGGGACGTACGGGACCCGGCCCGCCCCCACTTCCTGAACCGGCTGACGGGCCACTCCCTCAACGTCAAACCGGTCGCCTTCAGCCCCGACGGCACCACACTGGCCTCCGGCTCCGACGACCGCACCGTCCGCCTCTGGGACGTGACCGACCCCCTCGACACCCCCACCATCGCCCTCCTCAAGGGCCACGACGATTTCGTCGACACCCTTGCCTACAGCCGCGACGGCCACACCCTCCTCTCCGGCAGCGACGACCACACGGCGCGGTTGTGGGACGTCACCGACCCGCGCCACCCCCGGCGCTCGGGCCGCCTCGACGGCCATACCGGCACGGTTACCAGCGGGGAGTTCACCCCGGACGGCAGCACGGTCGTCACCACCAGCCAGGACGGAACCCTCCGCATCTGGGAGACGACCAGCCGCACGAGCCCTGTCGAACTGGCCTCGCTGACCGGCCTCTCAGGAGGACTCGCCATGGCGCGCGCCCTTTCCGCACCCGGTGCGATCGTCACCCTCAGCCACGACCACACGATCGACCTCTGGAACACCGACCCGTCCTGGGCGCTCGCCCACGCCTGCGAGCGCGTGCGCACGACCATCAGCCGTGCGCAGTGGGCTCGGCACTTTCCCGGGCTGGACTACCGGGCGCCGTGCGGCGGCTGAGGGGGCTTCGGCCCGGTTTTGTGACGGGTGGGCTGCCGTCGGCGTGGGCTGCCGTCGGCGGCTGCCGGATGGAGCCGCCGCGGCCCGGCAGCCCGTGATCCGCTTTACGCCCCTCCCGGAGTGACGGGCGTGGTCGTGGTCGTGGTTGCGTGGCGGCTTGCGAGGTGTCCGAAGAAGCCCTCCAACAGGGCGAAGAGCCCGGCGACGGCCTGACCGTGCTCGTCTTCCGACCACGGCTCGGCCGGCCGCCCCTCGGAAAAAACGACCCGAAGAACCTGGGCGGACCAGGTGAGGTTCCGGACGACCTTCTCCGTGTCCGCGAGCCACTCCCGGAATCCGCTCAGCAGCGCTCCGCCGCAGGCATGGTCGTAACCGTCGAGGTACGCCGTCACCCCCTCGTAGGTGATGCGGCCGACGTACATGCCCGTCCGCTTCCTGAAGTTCTCCCAGAACCGTTGATGTGATTCGGTCGGCCTGCCACCGTTCCGGCCCCAGGCAGCGGGCACCCGGGAAAGGTCTGTTCCTGTCCTCTGTCACCTATTCGGGGCTGTTGTATTTACGTCTCGACTCTCCGACGCGGGGTGTCCACGAGTGGGAGTAGCCTGCGGTGCCGGAAGAGGGTTGGAGATCGCTTCCCATCCGCAGTGTGATCCTTTCCCGTAGAGCAAAGAGGCCGCTGGCCAAGGGCCCTCTCTGTCAGTCCTGATGTGGCCGTTCCTCCATCGGGAACAAGATTGGGCTGAGCAGGTGAAGGCTGCGATCCGGCCTGGGTTGGTTTTCCATCCTGGAGACGATGGAGTTGCGCAGCTCGTCGATAAGTTCGGCGAGTTCGTCCTTGCTGAGCCAGAGCGGGACCTGGACGTAGCCCACCGAGTCGGCGGTCGGGTCGGCGTGATCCCGGTCGAGGTAGGCGTTGAATTCGGAGTGCAGCGCGGCAAGGGCTGCGGTGAATCCGTGACGGTGGTCGTCCAGTGACATCGACGCCGCGGCATCGGCATCGATCGTCGCCCGCTCGCGGCGGAGGCGGTAGTGGCGTTCGACGGCGCCATGCACCCGCTGCTCGCTGACGACTTCGAGCACTCCTGCCTCGGCCAGCAGACCGACGTGCCGGTACAGGGTGGTCTTGGGGACATCGGGCAGGCTTGCGCACAGGTCGGCGGTGGTGCGAGTGCGCCCGCCGGACATGGCGTGCACGATGCGCACCCTGACCGGGTGCAGGAGAAGCTCCAAGGTGTCCATAGAGCGACGATCCCACATCTGGTACCTTTCCCAAAACTGGGAACGCACGTCGATGGCAGGGGAAGCAGCGATGGCAGACCAACCTTCCGGAGCCCGATCCGTCGAGACAGCCGAGATGGCGCCTCCGCTCGGGCAGTACCACGAGGTAGAGGGCCGCAGGCTTTACCTGCACAGTTCTGGCAGCGGGGGCCCGTCCGTGGTGTTCCTCGCCGGCGGCGGCACGGTCGGCCTGGACTACTGGAACGTCCACGAGCAAGCTGCCCAGCTCACCACGAGCGTGGTCTACGACCGGGCCGGAACGGGCTGGAGCAGCGGAGTCGGACTGCCCCGCAGTTCCGCGGAGGTGACCGACGAGCTGCGTCAGCTGCTTCGGACCGCCGGCATTCCGGGGCCGTATCTGCTGGTCGGTCACTCACTCGGCGGCCTGTATGCCCGCCATTACGCGACACGCTTTGCGGACGAGGTGGCCGGCCTGGTCCTGCTCGATCCCGCGCACGAGGACTACAACGCGTACATGCCTCAGCAGCTGGTCGAGCAGTGGGAGGCATGGGATCCCGACCAGGCGATGCCCGAGGAGCTGCCCGACGAGGTCGTTCAGCTCTACCGCGGTCTGTTCGCCGAAGAGCTGGCCGACTGGCCGCAGCAGCTTCGTGACCTCCTCATCGACCGGCACGTCAGCCCGGGCTGGCTGCGGGTCGGCTTCCAGGAGGCCAAGAACGTGAAGGAGCTCTATGCCGAGATGCGGGACGCGGGGCCCCTGCCGGACGTGCCGTTGATCGTTCTGTCCTCCATGGCGGTCGATTCCTTCAAAGCGGCTGTCTCCCAGGGCACGCCCGAATCGCTGATGCGTGAGGAGATCGACGGCAAGCGGAAGCTCTACACGGCGCTGGCCGCGTCGGTTCCGCGCGGTGAGATCCGCCTCGTGGACGGCACCGGGCACGCCACGTTCCACTTCCGCCGTCCAGATGCCGTGCTCCAGGCGATCGAGGACCTGCTCGGCAGGTGACAGGCGGTTCAGTGCGCCCCAGGCCTGGCGGCCATCTCCAGGTTGGATTCGATCGCCCGCGCGGAGCGCCGGAGACTCAGGTCTGGGGCGATGCGGTGGTGTCGGTCGGGAGCCGCCGGACGTTGGAAGGGAGCGTCCGGACTCTGCGGAGCTCGGCGAGCTCGCTCGTGAGCGCGTGGATGACTTGGGGATAGATCTCGTTTCGTTCGGTCAGTTCGCTGTTGTGCTCGCGTAGCCGTTTGTTGGCGGCTTCGAGGTCGTCGACTTTGACCGGGAGGGTTTGGAACGCGGCAGGAATTCCGTTCACGGATTCCTGGGCTGCTTCAAATTCCTTGCGGAGGTCGGGGTGTTTGTGGGTGAGGACCCATTGCTTTACTCCGGCCTCGGCGGCGAGCTGGACGACGGTGAGGGCTCCGGTGGAGCGGGCCGGTGTGCCGGCCAGGAGGCGTTGCCTTGCCGCTTGGATGGCGTCGCGTTCGGCTATGCGGTTGGTGCTCATGGCCGGGGCTCCTGGTGGTTGGCGATGACCTGCTGGAGTCGGGCGAGTTCGTGTTGTTCGCGTGTGTGGCGGATGGGTGGGCGAGCGGGTCGTCGACGATGGTCTGCAGGGTGTCGGCGCGTGTGCGCAGGAAGTCGATGTCGCGATCGATGCGGGCGATGTTCACGCACGAGGGTCTGCAGTCGTCGATGTCGGGGGTGCGGCGACTGCTGCGTTCGTCGTCAGCCAGCCGGCAGGCGGCGCGGGGTCGAGGACGCAGGTCATGCCCTGGCCGGGGAAGATCTGCAGGTCAGGGCTGGTGAGTAGGGTGTGGGCTTCGCGGGTGGTGCGCAGGATGCGGCCGGCAAACTTGGTGAAGGCGGCGACGCGGTGGCGGTAGGTGTCGGCGGTGGGGCCGCTGACATGTTCGCCGGCCTGGAGTCGTTCGTGGGCTTCGGCGAGGTCTTCGAGGCGGGCGAGCCATTCCTCGAAGGCCAGGTCCTCGGGGAAACCGGAGGCGTAGTTGCCTAACGGTGGAGTCGGGTACTGCAACTCTCCGAATGCCTCACTGGTCACGTAGGCCAAGCTCTGTCCCGTAGTCGACAGAACCAGCAACAGCCCCACAGCGACGGCGCCGTCTCCCATGGAGGACCGTGTCCTGTTGGTGACGGCGTACTGGCGCACGAACTTGACGACGCGACAGCTTGCTCTGTTATGCGGAATCTCCAAGTCGGCCGCTGATTGGATCATTGACCGCATCGGTCCGTTGTTGGCGCTCCGACAGCGGAAGCAGTCCCGCAAAGACACCGTGCTCATCGTCTTACTGTCATCCTGGGTTCTATGACTTCGACGAACACCACGACGGTGGCGCAGATGTTCTTCAACTGTCGCCTGGGGCGTTCAGAGTTGGATCGCATGTATGCGGTGGCGCAGGAGGGAACTGTTCGGACCGCAGCTCGTTTTACTTTGCGTCACGATCTGGGCACCTTCGAAGGGGGGAGCTTACATGAAGTGCTTGCGACAAGGTCGGCGTCCAGCCTGTCTGTTCCTGACGCTAAGGCGGAATGGTTGGACTTCACCGCCGAGGATGAGGCGGCAGGGCGCAAAATCTATATTGGCTGCAGGAGTAGTGTGATCGGAGTCCGAGTGTCGGGTTCCGACGCCATGTGGGTTTATGGGCAATATGCTCGCGTCAAGATTCTTCTAGAGGGCGCCGGGGGTAGGGAAAAGAAGGTTACCTACATAAACCAGGGAGTTTATGAGCTAGCCTTCTTCGTGCTGGCGGCGAGCTTTGCCGTAAGTGCTGCTGTCGGGAGTCCTGGGTGGGTTGACGTGTTACTGAGCTGCGTTGCAGTCGCTGGTTCTGTATTTTTCTCTCTACGCAAGCTTGTTGCAGTGAAGATGCGTAGAGGGATGCTCCGTCTTGACGGTGAGCTGTCGATGGAAAGCGGCTGGCGCCGGATGAACGTCACGGATCGGATCGCCATGGGGGGCGTGGTATTCGCTGGCGTCTCTGCCATCGCGGCCGTGTTAGCGCTCTTCTACGCGATATGATCCCGGCCGACGGATGCATCCTCAGCCGCCTTTGCGTCGTGCGGTTGGATGCGGAGCGTGGAGCGCACTCAGGGCTGGTCCGCCTGCCCTGAGCTGAGCACGTCCCGAGCAGCCGGAAGATTATTTACGAGACAGTCCTTAAGCTTCGAGATCAAGGTCAGGCCATATCCCGCCGATCAGCCAAGGAATGACACAGGAGCAAGTCGGCCTGCGAAGGCATCTGGTCGGCCCGTGGCCCTGTGCATCGCCCATTGCCGGACGGCTCCGGCGGCCCAGTCGGCCAGTTGAAGCTGGGGAAACGCTGTGCTGTCGGAAAACTCAACCTCAGCAACGGGGGTGTCAACCGTACTTCGCCCCAGATCGGAGGGATCGGGCAGCGCGGGAAGCCTCATAAGGAACCGTGCGTGACGGTCAACTACTTTGGAGCTGTCATGCACGAGGCGAAACCGGCCAAGGCTGGCCCCGAAATCCGTGCAAAGACAGAAGATGGACGGGACTACAGGGTCCAATACGTCCGTCGAGCGCATGGATGCGATGAGACCGTGAGTCCACGCCTTATGAGACAGAGGCATCTCCAGAGTTCACATCAAGTCAGCAAACCAGGGGTTCGCGACACTTCTCCTATAGTCCGAGATTGTGTCGAACAATGATTCTGTATCCCGAAGCTGGCGGGCCCAATACACGAACGCCTGCAACATTTTTTCGTACTTCGCGGGGTCGCCCAAGGCTGGCCCGCCGAAGTGGAGTGTGCTAGCCAACCGATGTGCCTCGCCGCCCGTATAGAGATTGAACCCGTCGGCGTGAGCAAGCGGCTCAACCAGTAGGTCGACCATCTTCGTGACCACCATGAATCGCTTGTCCGCCACGTAGGAACGAGTGCTCGTCGGCGGCAGCTGGGTAAAGGCCCAAATGAGCACCTCGCGTCCCTTGCCCGTCTTCGACAGCGAGCTGTATTTCGGCTCACCCTGCGTCCTCGGCAGCCCCTTGCGCACCTCTCCTCGACACTTGTCACTGGTTGACTCCGCTGATGCGGGCCCGCCGGGGCCTCAGGTCGCCGACTCCTTCGGAGACCGAAGTCCCGCCTGCGGCGGCCTTCTTCAGCTTCGACGCGGAGCCGGCCACGGCGATGGGCTCGATGAGGTCGTCCATGGTGCAGTCGAGGATGTCGAGCAGAGCCATGAAGATCTTCAGGCTGAGCCGTTCGGCCCGCTCAACGACGAGCGGTAGACCTGGCTCGACGACAGGCTGATGCCGCGTTCCTGCAGCGGCGGGATGAGGTCGGTGGTGGAGAACATCCCGCGGTCCGCCATGACCTTGCGCAGGTGCCAGTGATAGTCGAGTTTGGGGGCCATCATCGGGTCCTTCCTTGTCGGACGCCGGCGAGCGCCGGGGACAGGGCCTTGCTCAAGGCAGTGTTCATGAAGTCGTCGCTGACGTGCGTGTAGATGGCCGTGGAGCTGTCGCACTCGTGACCGACTTGCTGCTGGATGAATCGCCTATCGACTCCGTCTTCGGTCAAATGTGTGACATATGAATGGCGGATTGAGTGCAGAACTGGGCATTTTGGGAGTTATAGGGCGTCACGGTATGCCTCGAACCGGTCGTTGATAGGGCCGGGCTAGGCGCCCGCCGCGTTCGGTGATCCAGAGAGCCGGATGGTCGGGGAGCCCGAAGCGCGGCCGGACGTTCTCGACGTAGTCCGCGACCGCCTCGACAGCCAGTCCATAACCGACAGCACATTCCGCCGCCGTGGAGGCTGGCCCTTCTTTGCCTTGCCGTAGCGGACGTTGAGCGTGCCGTACCGGCCGAACTGGCGGGCCTTCGGGTTTCGTCCGAAGTCGACCATGTCCAGCTTCGACGTCTCGGTCCGGCGGAGGCCCCAACCGTAGATGACCTTGAAGAGGGTGGCGTCGCGGTTCGTCCATGAGGCAGAGCCAGGCGAGCGCGGCGGGTATGCGGACGTCGGCGGGCTGTACGGGGTCGCGCCAGAGGGCATCGGCCCAGGCGGCGGCGCGGGGGTCGGCCATGGTCCTCCACCCCGCGACGCGCTTACGCTGTTCCGTGGATTTATGGAGGATGCGATGGTGGAGAGCGGATCGACGAGCTGTCCGAGGACGCGGAGGTCGTCGTGCACTGATGCGGTGAGTTCCGCGTACTGGCCTGTGACGCGGTGCGGCTGATGGCCGACCGTGGGCGACGCCGCGTGTTCCGGCTCAACGACGGCATGTTGGAGTGGCGGCTGTCCGGTATGCCGGTCGTTTCCGGTTCCCTCGTGTGACCGGTGCCCGTATCGAGGTGGGTTTGAGGAACGACCCACCGTCGTCAGGGCTTCCATCGCGGCGGCTCCCCGCAATGTCCCGCACCGTTCCGGCGCGGGCCGACGCTCCTCCAGTCGTAGTCCGTCCCGCATCGTCCGGGCGGCAGCTCGGCTATCGACCCTCTGCACCCCCACACCCACGCCCCCTCCGCACCGTCCGGGCGGCGGCCCGAGCCCGGCTCTCAGCGCCGAGCCCGGCCGCCCCACCCACCCTGCCCCTGTGAAAGAGCCATCCGTGACCACCATCGCCCCCGCCGGTACCACCGCAGGACCCGCCATGCCCGACATCGCCCCGGCGCAGCGCCGCGTCCTGCGTGTCCTGGTCGCCTCCCAGATCCTCAGCGGCGCCGGTCTCGCCGCCGGTGTAACCGTAGGTGCCCTGCTCGCCCAGGACATGCTCGGCTCGACCACTCTCGCCGGTCTGCCCAGCGCCCTGTTCACCGCCGGGTCCGCGCTCGCGGCCGTCGCCGTGGGCCGCCTCTCCCACACCCGCGGTCGCCGCCCCGGGCTGGCCGGTGGCTACCTCGCCGGTGCCCTCGGCAGCGCGGGCGTCATCGTCGCCGCCGTCCTGAACAGCCCCGTCCTGCTGTTCCTCGCCCTGTTCGTCTACGGCGCCGGATCCGCCACCAACCTCCAGGCCCGTTACGCGGGTGCCGACCTGGCCGCCCCCGACCGCCGGGGACGCGCCGTGTCCACCGTCCTGGTCGCCACCACCCTCGGCGGCGTCGTCGGCCCCAACCTCGCGGCCCCCACCGGGACCTTCGCCGAAACCCTCGGCATCCCCCACCTGGCCGGTCTCTTCCTGCTCTCCGGCACCGCCTACGCCCTGGCGGCCCTCGTCCTCGCCCTCTGGCTGCGCCCCGACCCGCTGCTCCTGGCCCGCGCCGCCGCGCAGCCGCAGACCAAGACCACCTCAGTCCAGACGCCGTCGGCCTCGGCCGAGAAGGCCGAGAAGGCTTCCGGGGGAGTGGTGCCGGGCGTGCTGGTCATGGTCCTCACTCAGCTCGTCATGGTCGCGATCATGACGATGACGCCCGTCCACATGCACGACCACGGCCACTCCACCGTCGCCTCCGGACTCGTCATAGCCGTCCACATCGGCGCGATGTACCTGCCGTCGCCGCTGACCGGCTGGCTCGTCGACCGCTGGGGCCGCATGAAGATCGCCGCCGCCTCCGGCCTCACCCTTCTGGCCGCCGGAGTCCTCGCCGCGCTCGCCCCCGGCGACTCTGTCGTCCTGCTCGCGCTCGCCCTGGCCCTGCTCGGGCTGGGCTGGAACTTCGGCCTCGTGGCCGGTACCGCGATCATCACCGACGCCGTGCCGCTGGCCACCCGCGCCAAGACCCAGGGCCTGGTCGACGTCGCCATCGCCATCGCCGGCGCCACCGGCGGCATGGCCTCCGGCATCATGGTCGCCGCCACCAGCTACCCCGTCCTCGCCCTCACCGGCGGCGCCCTCTCCCTCGCCCTTCTGCCCGCCATTGCCGCCACCGCCCACCGCCGATGAGGCCCACGCAGCCCGGCACTTCCGCGCCGGACATCACCATCGACGGCACCGGCCTGCTCTGCGTCACCCTTCTGCTCCGCCTCCGCAAGCAGATCAACGACGCCCCACCGGGCACGCTCGTCCACATCATCGCCACCGACCCGGCCGCCCCGCTCGACCTCCCCGCCTGGTGCCACATGACCGGCCACACCTACCTCGGCCCCGTACCCGGCACCGAACACCCCCGGTACGCCCTCCGGCTGGCCGCCGACGCGCTGCCCACCCGGCCGGACGCGCCATGGCACCGAGCCCCTTCGTAAAGCGCGTCCCCTGCTTGACCCACTTCTTGCTCTCGAAGGCCACTCCGTGACCACCTGACGCGAACACGGGCGAAGCTTCCTGGGGCGCCGCGCAAGACCCTTGGTGCTCCGCCCGACCTCGGAACAGGGAACCTGCCGTAAGGCTGACCTGTACTGCGGGCCGGCCCTGGGCGAGTGCCGCGAACTCGCCCAGGTGCCGGTCGTGCAGCAGCGCCGGGCGTGCGCCCGTTCATCGCGGATCACGTGCCGGCCGTCAGGGCGGTCGAGCCGCGGAGCGATCGCACCATCCAGGACTTCCGCTCCTGCTGTCCCCGCGCCACGCTCAGGGCAAGGGCACCTCAACCAAGCCGTGGAGCACGCCATGCGCGTAGCACTGGTTTACCCGGAAGTTCTCGATCTGGCCCGCTTCAAGGAACAGCGCAAGGAGTTCCCGCCCTTCGGGGTTCTCTACCTGGCCGCCGTCGCCGAGGAGGCCGGGTACGACGTGACGGTGGTCAAGGTGACCGTGGACGACCACGTGCGCGACTTCACCGCGTTCGACGTCGTGGCCTTCACCATCCCGTCGTCCGCAACCTACGGGCTCATCAGGGACTGCCGGCACCACAGCCGGTATGCGAACGACCCACTGGTCCTCGTCGGGGGAGTGCACCCCAACTTCTATCCCGAGCAGACGTTGCTCGACCTGGCCCCGCACGCCGTGGGTGTCGGCGAAGGCGAGGAGACCTTCCTCCACCTGCTGTCCCGAGCGGAAAGCCGACGCTTCGACGACATCGCAGGCATCTGCTTCCTGCACGAGGGCCGGCCCGTGCGCACACCGCCACGCGTGCTGATGAACAGCATCGACGAGCTGCCGCTGCCCGCGCGCCACCTTCTCCCTCAAGCAGATCTGGTGATGAGCGACAGGCTGAGCACCACGGACCTGCGCATGGCCCACGTCATGTTCAGCCGCGGCTGCCCCTTCCCATGTCGGTTCTGTGCCGCCGCTCAGACCCGCATCCAGTACCGGTCCGGAGCCAGCGCCCGCCGGGAACTGGTGGACATGATCGACCGGTACGGCATCGAGGGCTTCGCCGTCGTCGACGACAACTTCATCGTCAACAAGCACAAGGTCCGCGACATCTGCGCCCACATCGCCGACCTCGGTCTGAAGTGGTCCGCCCTGTCCCGCGTGGACACGGTCGACGCGCCGTTGCTCGCCGACATGGCTGCGTCCGGTTGCCTGGAGGTCAAGTACGGCATGGAGTCCGGCAGCCCGAAAATCCTCAAAGCCATGCGCAAACGGATTACCGAAGACCATATTCGCAACGCGGTCCGCTGGAGCCGCGAGGCGGGCATCAACGTCAAGCTGTTCCTCATCCACGGCTTCCCCGGCGAGGACCGGCACACCACCACGCAGACCATGGACCTCCTGGCACGGCTGGCCCCCGGCATCGATCGCGTCTCCCTGTTCCGGTTCGTGCCGCTACCCGGTACGTACGTCTACGACCACCCGGACGAGTTCGACCTGCACGGCACCAGCAACCAGCCCGGCTGGAAGGGCGACTGGAGCCAGTACCACATCCATCACAACGACAAGCACTGGTGGGGGACCGAGGAACAGTTCGTCGAAGTCCAAGCCGGGTATGAGCAACTGGCTGCCATGATCAGAGAGCTGTGGCCCGACCGCCACCAACGGCCGTCGGCCGCGCGCACCGCGTGACCCGCTAGTCTCGGACGCTCCTCGCGGCGCTGTACCCCACAACGCCCCACCGAGCCCAGAGGAGCATCCGCGTGGCCGTCACCGTGACCCTGCCGGCCGCCGTCGAACGTGCGGCGGTCGCCACCCGACACGGCTGGGGGACGCTTCCCGGGCCGCCTGACCTGGCGGCCCTCGCCGTCGCCCAGGCAGGACTGCATGCAGCCCGGCTTCTCACTCCCTACGTCACCGCCCACACCCGGCTGCCCGACTTCTCCGCCGACCACCTACGCACCGCCCTCGCACCCGGTGGCACCCTGGTCAAGGTCCGCTGCATGCGACGCACCCTGCACCTGTGGGCCCGAGAACACGTAGCCGACGCCCACGCGGCGACGCTCCGGCTGCGTCTGGGCGCCACCGCCGCCACCGCCCGCCGGCACGGACTCGGCCGAACGGACCTGGAACGGTGGGGCGTGCACTGCCGGGACGCCCTGACAGGCGGCCCACTCGCCTACCGCGACCTGCAAGAAAGGCTGATGAAGCACCACCTTGGCGCCTCGCCCGAAGCGGTCCGGCTGGGCATCAAATGGGCCTGGGAATCAGGCCACATTACCTGCCGCAACACCGCCTCCTCCCTCCACCGCGAACACCGCCACTTCTCCTTGCTCGAACATGCCCACCCCGGACTCCGGCTCGCCCCCACCGACCCCCTGACTGCCACCACCCGCTTGATCCGCCACTACCTGCGCGCCTACGGTCCGGCTTCAGAGGCCGATCTGCTGTGGTGGTCCGGGCTTCCCAGAACGCAGATCTCTCCGGCCCTGGCCGCCTTGCGCTCCGCCCTCACCACTGTGCGCGTCGAAGGGCTCCCCGGCGACCTCCTCACCCTCAGCGAAGACCTCCACGACCTCCGGGCCACGGACCCTCTCCCGGCGGACCACGTTCGCCTCCTTGCCTTCGAAGACCCCACCTTCAAGGGCTACTTCGCCACCCGCGACCGCTACCGCAGCCCGGACCACGACAGCCAGGTGTTCAACACCATCGGCGAAGTCCACGCCACCATCACCGTCGCCGGCCGCATCGTGGGCACCTGGGGTTGGGACAAGAAGACCCGAACGGTCCAGCACCGACTCCTCACCCGCCTCCCGGTCTCCGCCCGACGCCACCTGCGCGAACGCCTGGACCAAGTCGAAGCCTTCCTGCGGACCGAACCGAGCTGATCGCCCTCACCGAAGCGCGAAGAACCCAGCCTCCCCGCAAGCGCACGCCATAATCGGTGGCTCCACCGGCCTCACGAGGAACGCCACCACCGTGACCACATCACCCACCGTCCAGCGCCACCACCGCATCATCGACGTCCACCTGCTGCTCATCCGCGACGACCAGGTCCTGCTCAGCCTGCGCCAAGGCGGTTACGCCTCCGGGCAGTGGCAGGTTCCTTCCGGGCATCTGGAAGGTGACGAGCCCACCGATCACGGCACCATCCGGGAGGGCTGGGAAGAGATCGGCGTTCGCGTCGACCCCGCCGACCTGGAGCTGGCGCACGTCATCGACCACCGCGCTCCCGGGGAAGACCCCCGCTTCGGCGTCTTCTACCGTGCCCGGGCCTGGACCGGCACGCCGTACAACGCCGAACCCGACAAGTGCGGTGGTATCCGCTGGTTCCCCCTGATCAGCCCGCCCGCCAACACCGTGCCGTACCACGCGGTCGCCCTGCGGCACATCACCGCCGGCCGCATCAGCAGCAAGTACGGCTGGGATGCCTGACTTCTCCTGACGGCTCAGAACAACCGCCGACCAGCACGGTCGCGGTCGAAGACCTTCGGACGGTCGACACTGTCGTCCGGGGCAACGTTGCAGGCATCGTTCCGCAGCAGGCACGGGCGCGTCGCCTCAGCGGACCCCGCCCGCTGCCGGTGTTCAGGGCATCGGCAGCGGCATCGGCAGCGGACTGGGGCGAGTGGAGGGCTGCTCACCGCCGTGCTCGACGGCAACCGGCTTGCCTGAAGGGCCGCCGTCCGACCGTATGCGAGGGCCCCGTCCGACCGCACGCACGGGCCCCGGGCCGACCGCACGCACGGGCCGTGGGCCGACCGCACGCACGGGCCGTGGGCCTGGAGCGCCTTACGGAGGCTGCCGTTCTGCGCCGCTCCCTCGGTCTTCACGCCCGCGCGACCCGTGCCTCACTTCCCCTTCGTGGCCACATGAATGCCGTACCGCCACAGATCCTGGCGGCGGTAGGCCTCGACGAGGAACATCGCGTTGATCAGCGCGCTGCCGCGCCCCACGCTCCGGGCCAGGGCGTAGGGAACCCTGCAGAGCTTTGCCAGGGCGCGCACCATGGGCAGCATGTGCGGCGTGGCGTCGGTGACCGAATCGACGGTGAATCCGGCGTCGCGCAGGAGTTCCTCCAGACGCCCGTGAGGCAGGGTGCTGGGGACGCCGACCTTCTCGGCGACCGTCCGAAGGAGCGTGACGTCCTCCGGTGGCAGGGTGGAATCCGGTGCCCGTGAGGGGTCGAAGATCACGAGACGACCGCCGGGCTTCAGGACGCGGGAGAACTCCGCGAGCGCCTTCTCGGGGTGGGCGGAGTGACAGAAGGACTCCACGGCGTACAGGCCGTCGAAGAAGCCGTCGTCGAAGGGCAGGTCGTGGAAGTCGGCCGCGAGGAAACGGGTGGCGCGGGCGGGGCCGGAGGCCCGTGCGGTGCGGCGCCGGGCGCGGGAGATGTCCGCCGGGATGCAGTCGACGCCGGTGACCTCCGCGCCGGTTGCGCGCGCCACGGTCCGGGCGACGTCGCCGACGCCGCAGCCCACGTCGAGGATCTTGGACCCCGCCGGCAGCGCCAGCTTCCGCGCGAGGACGGTCTCCATCCGGCGCAGGGCGGCGGAGAAGCGCCAGGGTGACTGGCCGGGCTCGTACCAGCCGAAGTGCCGTGTCCGCCCGAGCAGGAGGACGAAGCCCAGACGGGACTCCAGCCGCCGGTAGTAGGGCAGCACGTGCTCACGGTGATGCAGGAGGCTGTCCGGTGGGGTCATGGCTTCCTCCTCGCATCGGTGGTCGGCGGCGGGGACGTCGGGAGGGCGGGCGCGTCAGGTCGGCCCGGCCCTCTTGGTCTTGGGTGGGCAACGGTTGGTCTTGGGTGGGCAATGGTTGGTCTTGGAGGAGCAACGGTTGGTCTTGGGGGAGCAACGGCCGATCTGGTCGGTCCGACCGACCCTGCCGATCCGCCTGATATCGGCATGCCCATGCCGATAAGCGCGCAACGCTCCCGTCCGGCCGGTCGACCCGAACGAGCGAGCCATGGAACATCAGTCGTAGTGATGTCCGTGCGAGCCGACGGCCGCCGGTCTGTTTCCGTGGTTCCTGAGGCTGTCTGTTCCCACCGTTCCTACCGTTCCCGCTGCTCCCCGGGTTCGCCTGTCGGGTCGCGAGCCCTGCGGCCGTTCGCCTGCCGGTCGGAGCCCGGGGTCGCCCGTCGTGGACGCCGCGGACCGTCTCACCCCACGTCAGCAGCACAGTGCCGGAGCAACGGCGAGCCCGCGGACGGGCCCGGGGCCTACCGCGGGCGGGTGGCGTACCCGGCCAGCCCGTTTTCGAGCAGTGCGAAGGCCCGCTCGGCGAGTGCCACGGCGGCCGGCTGGACGTCAGCCGCCGACTCGCCGGCCAGCAGCCGCCGGTGGTTGTGTGCCATGAGTGCCGAACGGACGCCCATGAGTTGGGCGGCGACGAAGGGGGCGAGGGGGGCTTCCTCCGGTGACGCCTGTTCGGTCAGTTCGGCGGTGAGGAGTTGCTGGGCGCGGTACACCACCTCGTGGGCGCGGGCGAGGAGCGCCGGGGTCTCGGCGATCAGCCGCCGCACCTGGAGGACGTACGGGTCGTCGCTCATGCCCACCGAAGCGTCGTAGGCCGCGAGCGCGTCGAGGAACTGGCGGCGGACGGCGGCCGGAGCGGACTCGCCGGGGGCGCGTTCGCGCACGGCGCGGGCCGTGTCGCCGACGTGCTCTTCCAAGGGGCCGACGACCAGGTCCTCCTTGGACGGGCAGTAGTTGAAGACGGTCATCTTGGAGACCTCGGCCGCTGCGGCGACTTCGGCGACCGAGACCTTGTCGTAGCCGCGCTCGATGAACAGCCGTGTGGCGACGCTCCACAGCTTGCGGCGGGTCTGGTCCTTCTTGCGTTCGCGCAGCCCCAACTCCCCGGTCATGGGATAACTGTACCAGGAAGAAGTTTGAGCCGGGATTAAATATTGACTCGGTATATGTTTTTCCGTCAGGGTGGGGCCATGACCTCACCCGCTTCCACCGCGTCCGCCGCTTCCACCGCCGATATGGCGGCACCGCCGGCCGGACCGCCACCGGCTCCCCGCACGCCGTCCGGCTCCGGCGCCCCGCCCCCGATGTCTGACGCCCGCCGCCGGATCGGCTTCGTGGTCTGCCTGGCCACGATGCTGCTCGCCGTCCTCGACCAGAACATCGTGTCGGCCGTCACCGTCCCCATCGCCCGCGATCTCGACCCCGCCCACGGCGTCGACCGCATCCCCTGGCTGATCAGCACGTTCGCCCTGGCGGCCACCGCCGCCCTGCCCCTGTACGGCAAACTCTGCGACTCCCTCGGCGCCAAACGGGTCTTCCTGGGGGCCGTCGGCACCTTCCTGCTCGGTTCCGTGCTGTGCGGCGCCGCGCGGTCGATGGACCAGCTCATCGCTTTCCGCGCGCTCCAAGGGCTGGGCGGTGGCGGGCTGATGAGCGTCACCATGGTCGTCATCGCGCAGCTCAAGGGGCCGGACGAGCGGGGCGCGGGCAAGGGTGCGGGCATCGGCGGCCTGGTCGCCGGGGCGGGCATGGCGCTGGGCCCGGTAGTCGGCGGAGTGCTCGCCGACCACGCCGACTGGCGCTGGATCTTCTACGTCAACCTGCCCGTCGGCCTCGCCGTGCTCATCGCCGCCGCCCTCGTGCTCCGGCTGCCGCGCCACGGCGTCCGGCACCGCATCGACTTCCTCGGCGCGGGGCTGGCGGCGGCGTTCTCCTCGGCGCTGCTGCTGGTCACCGAGTGGGGCGGCCGGGAGTACGGCTGGGGGTCGCCGACGATCCTCGGGCTGGCCGGTGCGGCCGTCCTGCTGCTGGTCCTGTTCCTGTGGCGGCAGGCCACCGCGGCCGAGCCGCTGCTGCCCCTGTCCCTGTTTCGCGACCGCACGCTCCGGACCGGCTTCGCCGTCCAAGGGCTGGTGGGCGTGGCCATGATGGGCTCGTTGATCTACGTGATCGTCTACCTCCAGCTCGTCCGCGGCATCGCTCCCACGGCGGCGAGCTTGTTCATGCTCCCGATGGCGGCCGGCATCGCCGCTTCCGGACTGGTGACGAGCCGCCTCGGTACGCGGGCGCCGTCGCAGAAGACGTCCATCGTCATCGGGACGGGGTGCGCCGCCGTGGCGATGGCCCTGCTGTCCACCAACGGACCCGACACCGACCTGTGGGCGCTGCGGGCCGAACTGCTCCTGCTCGGCATCGGCTTCGGCCAGACCCTGGGGCAGCTCATCGTGGTGGTGCAGCGGGCCGCGCCACCCCATCAGCTCGGCGTGGCCACCACCGGCGTCCGCTTCTTCCAGACCCTGGGCGGCTCCCTGGGCGCGGCGCTGTTCGGAACGATCCTGGCGCGCGTCTACGCGGCACACGGTCCCGGCGGTGCCACCAGCGCCATTCCGCGACTGACCGGGGCCACCCGTGCCCGTGCCGCCGAGGCGTTCAGCACGTCCGTGGGTGTGGTCTTCCTGTGTGCCGCCGCGCTTCTGGCCCTGGCGGCGGTGCTGGCGGCGCGGATCGGATCGGGTCGGGGGGTAGGGGAGGGGTGGGGCGGTAGGTGATGGGCGGGCGATCCTGTGCGGATTCCGTTCCGGTGCGCGGTCTACGGGTGGTTCTGTGGGGGATCCCGCGGGCTACCGGTGGTTTTGTGGGGGATCCCTCGGGCGACCGCCGTTCAGGTCCCGCGCTTCCGTGCCCGAAAAACGGTTGAGAGCGCTACCGCCGCCCGTTTATGCACTCCTCATGACTTCCTGGCAGCTGGCTCCCGAGGCCTTCGACACCCCGGACGCGACCGGTCTGCGGCGCGACTACTACGACGAGGTCGCCAGCCGGTACTGGCAGCGCCCGGCGACCCCGCAGGAGATCCACGACGGCCTGGACCAGGACGGCGCGCACCTGCTCACCCCGCCCACGGGCCGGTTCGTCGTGGGCCGCCACGACGGCGAGCCCGCCGCCTGCGGCGGGCTGCTGATGCTGGACTCCCGGCGCGCCGAACTCACCCGCGTCTACCTGCGCCCCGCCTTCCGCGGCAGAAAGGGCGCGGACCTGCTGCTGGAACTGCTGGAACACGAGGCACGCCTGCTCGGCGCCTCCACGATCGTCCTCAACACCCGTCTCGACCTGGTCGAGGCCCGCGCGCTGTACGTCCGGCACGGCTACCGCGAGATCCCGGCCTACTGCACGGGGCCGTACGTCGAGATTTGCTATGGCAAGGATCTCGGTCGGGTGGCCGGCTGACGCGGGGTGAGGGGCTGTTGGGCCGCTCAGGGGGAGTGGTGGCACGGCGTCCGGATTCCGGAGTTTGGCCCGCCGCCTTGTTCGCGGATGACGTCGGCTTGTTCGCGAATGACATCGGCTTGTTCTTGTTCGCGGATGGCGTCGGTGACGCTCCCGCCACGGGCCGGATGACAGGCGGGTCGGTCCGCCTCGTAGAGTCCTGGTCCATGATCACGCAATTCGGCGACGCGTTCTTGTACGAGGCGGAGCGCCACGCCGCATGGGGCGCCGCGCAGCTCGAAGCCCTGACCGACTTCCTGCCCGACGGTCCCTGGACGGCGGACCTGCCTGCCTGCGTCTACCGGCAGGGCGATCTGGAACTGCGCGTCGCCGTACTGGGCACGTACGACATGACCGAGCGGTCCTGGCTGTGGGGCTGGGCCAACCCCGGCCTGCGGGGCACGCCGGTCGTCGCCCTTGCCGAGCAGGTGGAACGCTTCGGGCGGGCGCGGGGGATCGACGAGTTCACCGAGGAACTGCTCGACCTGTCCGGGTTCCCCGACCCGCGGCTCGCGGCGGAGACCGTGGCCTTCGCCGGTATGGGGGTGGCCGGCGCTCCGGGGTACATCGGGGTGGCGGCCGGTCCGGACACACAGGTCTACTTCCTGCCCGACGACGCGCAGGTGCCCCGCGCCACGGTCGATCCGATCACGTTGCCCCGGATGCTGACGACGGGCGCCGGGCTGATCGGCCGATCGGCCCACCGGGTGGTGACCGGCTACTTCGAACACCACGGAGTGCCGTGGCAGGGGGATGCCCGCCAGGTCGTCGCCGAACTCCCCGGCGGCCTGCGCGCCGAGGTCGAGTTCGATGCGGAGGGGCGCATCGCGGCTGTTCGGCTGCCTGCTCTGAGCTGATACGCGTCGGTACGGGAACGTTGACGGGGGCGGGGCAGCCATGCGCGGGGGGAGCGCGCGGCTGCGCCGATGGAGGCGTGGGTGTGGTGTGGTGGTGTGGTGGTGTGGTGTGCGTCCGCGAATGCGGGGTCTGTGCCTGTGAGCGGCGGGCGTGCGTCCCGTCCCTCTCGCGGGTCACTCGTCGTCAGGAGCGGTTGTGCCTGCCGGTGACGAAGGGGCAGCCGCTGGGGTGAGGGCGGGCGTCTGACAAGGCGGCCGGTGTCGGTGGCCGACCCGTCGACTCGGGGCCTGTTGCGCATTAGTCTGGACCGCAGTGGATGACTGTACGCGATCAAAAGGCTGTGCCGGGGGGCCGCCCCTCGATGGCGGATGGGTCGATGGCTGACGGCGACCCGTTCTCCAACAGGCCACCGCCGACCTGCTCGACCTCGCGCCCTTCCGTTTCCCGTTTCTGCTTTTCCGCTTCCGCTTTTCCGCCTCGCCTTTCCACTTCCGCTTTTCCACTTCTCCGTTTCCGTGTTCCGCGTTTCCGTGTTCCCGTGTTCCGCGTTCCCGCGAGAGGAGACAGAAGAGCATGAGCACTCGCGAACCCCGTAGTCCCGTGCCACCCCCGGCACGACGGCGGACCACCATCGCCGCCCTCGCCGCCTCGATCCTCTGTGTCACGGCCGCCGTCGGTGCGCCCACCGCAAACGCCTCCGCAAACGCCTCCGAAAACGCTTCCGCAAACGCCTCCGAAGGGAGCGCCGAGAGGGCCGCAGAGGGGGCCGCCGTCCTCGCCATCCGGGGCGGCGCCACCCTTTACAGCGGCGCGGCGCGCTGCACCGTGGCCTTCAACGTCCGTGACCACGCGGGCGCCACCTACGGGCTCACCGACGGCCGGTGCGTCGCCTCGGCGAAGGCGACGACCTGGTACGCCGATCCCGGGCGGACCGTGCCCGTCGGAAGCACGGACCGGGTGAGCTTTCCCGCCCGCAACTTCGCCCTCATCCGCTACACCAACCCGGACGTGAGCTACCCCGGTGAGGTCGGCCCCGGTGGCGGCGGCGTCATCGATGTCGTCGGCGCCGCCTCGCCCGTCGTCGGCCAGTCGCTGTGCCGCGTCGGGGAGGTTGCGGGGTGGCACTGCGGCACCGTGCAGGCCGTCAACGTGTCGGTCGGTTACCCCGAGGGGGCGGTGACCGGGCTGTTCCGGGCGTCGCTGTGCCAGGAGGCCGGGTCCGCCGGGGGCGCCCCCGCCATCTCGGGCAACACCGCCCTCGGCATCACCGTCGGCGGCAGCGGGGACTGCCGCAGCGGCGGTACCACCTACCTCCAGCCGGTGATCACCGCCCTGGCGGAGACCGGAACCCGCGTGTACTGACGCACCACCGGCCGGGAGGCCCGGGTCCGCCCGGTCTCGTTCATCGTGGCTGGCCCGTCCGGCCCCGTTCGTCGTGGCTGGGCCCGTCCGGCCTCGTTCATCGCGGCCGGGCCCGCCCGGCCTCGTCCGTCGCGCCGGGCGCCCGGCGCCGTACCCGAGGCCGAAGGGCGTACCGAAATCGTCCGCCATCCCTGCGAACCGGATGCCCGCCCGTACAGGAGCCCGGGACGACATCCGCATCTTCGTGGCTTCTGCCAGTACGAGGCGCCGCCGTGGTGCGGGAAGACTGCCCGCCAGATGCCGCGGATCTCCGAAGACTCGGAGACCGAGGCCATGCATCCGAAGACTCGGAAACCGAGGCCATACATCCGAAGGCTCGGAGGCCGCGGCCATGCAGATGATGCGGCACAGGGGAGGACGGCACGGTGAGCGTGCAGCAGTATGACGAGATCGGTGAGGCGTACGAGGGGTTCAAGGCCCTCCCGCTGGAGCAGTACGCGGTGGTGCCCAGTTTCCTGGCCATGGTCGGGGACGTGCGCGGCAGGTCGGTCCTGGACCTGGCCTCCGGCACCGGCTTTTACAGCAGGGAGTTCAAGCGGCGCGGCGCCACTGAGGTTCTCGGCGTCGACATATCCAGCGAAATGATCGCCGTGTCCCAGGAATTGGAGGAACGCGACCCGCTGGGTGTGCGCTACGAGGTGGGCGATGTGTCGCAACTCCGGTTTTTTGAACGGCGCTTCGACATCGTTGTGGCGGCCCATTTGATCGGCTATGCGGAGGACGTCGCCGCCGCGGAGCGGATGTGCCGCAACGCGCACCGGAGCCTGAAGCCCGGCGGCGAGTTGTTCGGGATCTGCCAGTCGCCCGACTTCCGTTTCGACGGGCCGCCCCCGGACCGGTACGGCTTCCGCAACGAGCTCACCGGCGAGCAGACCGAGATCGGACCACAGACCCGGACCACGGCGCTGCTCGACCCACCCGTCTCGTTCGTCGCCAACCGCGCGCGCCGCGAGATCTTCGAGAACAGCCTGCGGAAGGCCGGATTCAGCGAGGTGACCTGGGTTCCGCTGACGGTGTCGGACGCCGGCGTGCGCGAGTTCGGCGCGGACTACTGGGCGGACCTCCGCGCCAACCCGCCCTTGGAGATGCTGCGCTGCCGCGCGTGACGACCGACCGGATATCCCGGTGGCCCGACTTTCGGGACGCGCCTCGTGTCTGGAGGCTCGCCACCGGAGGCCGGGCCGTCGGCGGTTGCTCGTCTGGCCTGGCCGCCCGGCGCTTGTAGGGCCGTCCGCGGCGGCGCGACAATGGCCCGTCGGTCGGACACGCTCCGGTGACGGGAGGACGCGATGGACGAGCGGACGAACGGCGCCGGCGGCGAACGGCCGCAGGAGGAAGAGGGCGACATCCCGCGCACCGGCCAATCGGACACCGGCGACGGCGATCCTGGCAGCAGCGACGAGGACGGGCTCGGCGGCGGTCCGCCGGGCCGGTAGGAGACGCCGTGTCCACGGCCGCGGAACTGCGCGCGCGGTGCGCCGCCGCCATCGACGCCTACGGCGGTCCGGGCCACTTCAACGACCGGCCCTGGCTGCGCGAGACGTTCCTGCGGGTGCCGCGCGAGCACTTCGCGCCGGAGCGGGTGTGGTGGCACAAGCGCGACGCGGACGGCCGCTACCCGGTCCTGGACCGCGCCACCGAACCCGGGCGGTGGCTGGAGGCCGTCTACACGCCCGACGCGCCCCTGATCACACAGATCGCCGACGGCGCGGTGCGCGTCGAGGACGGGCCGAGCGCCTCGAACGAGTTCACCAGCTCCCTGTCCGCGCCCTCGGTGGTGGTGGACATGCTGCACTACCTCGACCCGCGGCCCGGCGACCACATCCTGGAGATCGGCACCGGTACCGGCTACAGCACCGCCCTGCTCGCCGACCGCATCGGCCCCACCCGCACCACCACCGTGGAGATCGACGACCGGCTCGCCGCCGAGGCGGAGGAACGGCTGCGCGCCCTGGGCCACGACCTGCCCGTCCACGTCGCCGACGGCGAGCAGGGCTATGCCCCGCGCGCCCCGTACGACCGGCTGATCTCCACCGTCGGGGTGCGCCGCATCCCCCTGGCCTGGCTGGACCAGGTTCGCGCGGGCGGCGTCCTCGTCACGCCGCTGGACACCCCCTTCGGCCAGGACGCCCTGGCCTACCTGGAATGCGACGGTCACGGGGGCGCACAAGGCAACCTCGTCACGGCGTTGCTGTTCATGAAGGCACGGGGCCAGCGCCAACCGGTGCCCTGGCGCACGCTGGGCTGGCCCCGCCTGCCCGACTTCCACGTCACCGTGGGCCCCGCGGCGGGCCCGGCGGGACAGCGCATCCGGACGCGTCCTTGACGGCGCGGCTGAACTCGCTCGGGATCCGTGCCCTGTTGCCGGAACCGACCGCACAACTGATCCGGAGCCGACCGCACGACTGAACAGAGACGACCGCGCGACCGCACCAGTTGTCCTGGGGCCGTGCGGGTCCTCGGGGCTCCGTGCCGGTCCCTCCGCCGCCGTGTCAGGGCGGCGACAGCGTCGAGGGAGGTGACGAGGACGCTGCCGAGGGAGGCGACGAGGACGGTGACGAGGACGGTGACGAGGGAGGTGCCGAGGGAGGTGCCGAGGGAGGTGCCGAGGACTACGGCGACGATGGCAGCTCCGGCGCTCCGCCCTCGCTCACTCCGTCACGGGCAGGCACTCGGCCAGCAGGCCGACGATGTCGCGCCAGGCACGCTGCGCGTGCAGTGGGTGATAGCCGATACCGGAGCGCACGGTCTGGTCGACCGGTGGGTGGTGGAAGGCGTGCAGGGCGCCGCCGTAGACCACGAGGCGCCAGTCGACGCCCGCGGCCTGCATCTCGGCGGCGAAGGCGTCCCGTTGCTCGGCGGGCATGATCGGGTCCTCCGATCCGACCCCGGCCCACACGGGGCAACGGATGTGCGCCGCCTCGCCCGGTCGGCCCGTGGTCAGCGCGTTGATCGTCCCGATCGCCTGGAGGTTGACGCCGGCGCGCCCGAGTTCCAGCGCGATGGCGCCCCCGGTGCCGTAGCCGATGGCGGCGATCCGGTCGGGGTCGGTCCGCGGTTCGGCGCGCAGCACGTCGAGCGCGGCACCGCCTATGTCCCGCATCCGGTCGGGATCGGCGAGCAGTGGCATGCAGCGGGCCAGCATCTCCTGCGGGTCGGTGAACCAGCGTCCGCCGTGGAGATCGAAGGCAAGCGCCACATAGCCCAGTTCGGCGAGGGCATCGGCCCGGCGGCGCTGGAAGTCGTTCAGGCCCGGCCCCTCGGGCCCGATCAGGACTGCGGGCCGGCGGTCGGCACCGGCCGGGAGCGCGAGGTGCCCGATCATCGTGAGGCCGTCGGCCGGGTATTCGACCGTACGTGTGGTGACTGTCGTCATGAGACCGGACTGTAGTGACGGCCGGGCCCGGTCGGGCCGGTCTTCACTGTCGGCGGAACAGCGCGGGTGCGGGCCCATGGGCGGGCACTGGGACATCTGAAAGGCGTACGGGCCATGGGGCAGGGGCGCTGGTGCCCCTACGCGAAAGCGATGCCTCTGAGCGTGGTTTCCCTGTGGGCGGGGCGAATCGCGGAGGCTGTGGTGGAGGGCGTCCCATAATGACACCGGTCCTGGCGTTCTGCTGGGTGGTCCGCGGCCGGATCGAGGCGCGGATGTTCCGCGGCGCACCCAGGTACGGATTCCTGCGGTGGACGCGGAGTTCGGCACGCGCATGCGGATTTTTCCCAGCGGAATACGGTCCGGTCCGACCGGCGATCGGACGCGCGGGACACGCTGTGCCGGAATGCCGTGTGGACGGGGGACAGGGCCGATGCCGAAACGTGGCCGGGTGCCGGTTCGGGACATGCTGGTGGGCTTGGTGGTGGTATTCGGCGTCGTGGGGTGTGCCGGTTCCGGTGCGCACAGTAATCCCGGTGGTGATGAGACGGGGAATCATTCGCCGAGCGTCGCGTCCCACACGTCCGACACGTCCGACGCCGGGCGCACGCAGCCCGCCGGTGATCCCGGTGTGCCGCCGGTGGGCGGGTCGTCCGTTGGCGGTGGTGGAAAGGGCCAAGGCGCCGGTGCCGTGCCCGACCCCGCGTACAGCCCGACGTCGGAAAGCGGAATTCCCACCGGGTCACGGGCAGAGAACACGGGAAAGGACGGGCCGGGGCTCACTCCGGAAACGCCGGCCCTGCCGAATCCCACCTCTCCGTCTCCTTCCGAGCCCTCTACCGATCAGAGCACCCTTGGCGGCGGCCCGGGTCTCGTTCCCAAGCCGCCGAGCAGCACCGAACCGGCGCCTTCCTCTTCGTCCGGGTGAGGTGTGCGCGAGCCTTCTGCCGACTCGGTCGTTGTGTGCGGAATTCCTGCTCCGAAAGGGCCGTACGTCTTGCGGAAAAGGTCGTACGTCTTTCGGGAAAGGCCGTATGCCTTGCGAAAGGGCCGTACGCCCCCGGCCGTTCCGTCGGCGTCCGTTGACGTCATTCCTTCGCCGGCCGTCGCACCGCCGGTCGGCGACCACCGATCCGCAGGTCCGAGGCAGCCATGCCCGAAGCCGAGACGCCAGGCGTCCGCCCAGCCCGTCCGTGGTTCCGGCCGAGGCGCCCACGGCCGCGGAGCCGCGCGGGCGAGGCCCGTTCCCAGCATCCCCCGGCCGCCGCGGCCGAGAACGGCCGACCGGACGGCGCGACGCCCACGACGCCCCCTTCCCCCGCACCACCATCCTCTTCGGCGGGGCGTGGTCTGGAACTGGCCAACACGGTCTTCGGCGGGGGTTCCTTCGCGCTCGCCTTGATGCTCTACGCGGGGCTTCTCAACAGCGCCGCGTATTACGCGTACTTCCACATCGACACGCTCGCCATCGGATTCGACCCCATCGAATTGGCGTTGACGAGCCTGCGGTTGGTGACCCTCCCGGTGCTGACGATCCTGGCTCTGATCGTCTTCGTGGCGCAATTCCTCAGATTGCTGTCCTCGCTGAACGATTCGTCGTGGGTCGTGCGAAGTCTGTGGTGGACGTGGCGGACGATGACCAGGGCCCACCTCGTCATCGTGGGCGTGGGCACGATCCTCTTGCTGGAGTGGAACCGTATCCGTCCCTTCGAATGGTCCGCGCCTCTGCTGATCGCTTGCGGACTGTTTCTCGGGCAGAGCGCCGGGAACGCGCGGGCCGCGGCGCGAGGGAAATTCTGGGCGCGAACGGCGCCTCTCACGGTCGCGGGCCTCTTCCTGATCTGGATGATCGCTCTGTTGGCCGGTCAACTCGGACGGGAGCAGGCCGTCGAAGACGCCGCGCATCTCGACCGGCGTGTCGAAGTGGTCGTCCTGAGCACGGACCGGCTGAGCATCACCGGACCACCGGGATTGGGCACGGCGGAGGACCTCGGCAAGGGCAAGCATTACCGCTATCGCTACACCGGCCTGCGGCTCCTGGTGGAACGACAGGACCGGTATTTCCTGTTGCCGTCGGGCTTCAATCGTGACCGGGACCCCACTTATGTCGTCCAGGACGATGACAGCGTCCGTATCGAGTTGTATCCGGGGGCACGGGGGCGGTGAGGCGGAAAGGGTTAGAGAAAGAAGAGAAAGGGGGAAAGGGGCACGGCCTTTTCGGCTGGCTGTTGTGGGTGGGGGAGCGCAAACGGCCCGGAGCGGAATCGGGCCCCGAACGCGGACGGCCGGGTTCCCCCGCCCCGCTCGTCACCGCGTCGGACGTCCTCACCGTCGGCCGGAGCACCCCAGGCGCACCCGGGCCTCGGCGACGGCCTGGCCCCCGACCCGGCAGAGCACCCCAACCGCGTCGCACGCTCACGGACGCTCCGGCCGTCCCGGACGCCCCCGACCACCCCGGCCGCCCCGGCCACCCCGGCCACTGCGCGAAGCCCTCGCCCCCAGAGTGCAGGCGTCCCGGCATTGGGCTGGGTGACTCCTCGATGTGCGGGCCCGGCGGCATCACCCCATAGTGGGGCAGATCACCATGGGTCGTATCGATGCGGCCCCTGCGGCCCCCGAGGAGGAGAACGTGATGTCTTCTGGCTGTGCGGCATCGAGTGCGGTGCAGCAGGTCGAGCTGCGCCTGAACGACACGAAGCTGCCGATCGCCGTCCGGCATCCGGATTACGAGCGGCTGCACGCCGACTACGCCGATTGGTACGACGAGCAGGCGGCTCTGCTCGGGGGAGGAGCGGCCTTCGAGACCTCCAACCTCGGAGACCGGACGAACCTCACCGCTCGGCTCTTTCCCTATCCGTCCTACGCGCGGCTGAAGGATGTCTCCGTCTTCCTCTCCACGGCGGCTTGGTTCGATGACGCGTTCGATGACGCATCGAGTGAGGTGCTGTCCTCCTATGTGGCCGTGGCGCGTCAGGAGCAGGCCCCGGACGCCACCGCCGAGTTGCGGCTGTGGGACAACTGCATGACGCAGGCCCGGGAAGCGCTGCCGGTCAGGCTGTGGGGACGGGTGGCGGACGGGATCGCGGACTGGCTCGGGTGCATTGCCCAGCCTCCGGAGGAGAAGAAGTTCGGGGACCTGGAGGAATATCTCTCCTGGCGGCGGCCGGACCTCGCCTTCGGCTGCTGGGCGGCGTTGGTGGAGCATTCCGTCGGTGGCAACCTGTCGCGGCTGACCGGAACCGACGAGTTGGAGCGGTTCCACACCGCCTGTTTCGAATTCGCCGCGTTGGTCAACGACCTCGTTTCCTACCGCAAGGAACTCCTCGAAGGCGACGAGGTGAACGCCATCGCCGTGCTCAGACGCGGCGGCGCGGACCTCCAAGAGGCCGTGGACATGGTGTGCGAGCGGATCAACCGGGCCGAGAGCGCGTTCTGGGACCTCGGCCGCGACCTGCGCGCCCGATGGCCCGGCGCCGAAGACGTGCCCGCCTTCCTGGAGGCGTGGAAATACAACCTCGGCGGCTACCTGTCCTGGTGCCTGCACTCGCCCCGCTACCACGGGGAGGGCTACTACTGGGACGGATCCCTCCCCACCCGCATGGCCCTGCCCGTCACCACCTGACGACCCACCACGGAACCGGGGAACGCGCGGGACGGGCGGCGCCGACGGGCGTCAGCCCGCCCCGCGCGGACGAGTGTCAGCCCATCCCGCGCGGACGAGTGTCAGCCCATCCCGCGCGGACAAGCGTCAGCCCATCCCGCGCGGGCGGGCGACCAGGATCACCCCGTCATCGGTGAACCGGTCGCCGCCCTCGGCGAAGTGCTCCCGCAGGGCGGGCAGCAGTGCCTGGCGCAGCCCCGCCAGTCGGGGATGACCGGTGTCCCAGAAGCCGCTCAGCACCTCGGCGGCAGCCCGGGCCTTCGCCTCCGCGCCCTCCTCGGGGAAGAGCACGTCGATCCGGGCCCGGGTGAAGGAGACGTCCCGGAAACCGCGGCGCGCCAGGACGCGGGCGGCCCGGGTCAGGAGGTGGCCCTGGTGGTCGGGCGGTTCGCCGGTCAGTGCGGCGCAGTTCCGGTTCCACAGGGCGATGAGCTCGTTGTCGGGGGCGCCCTGGACGAGGACGACCTTCGCCTCCGGGTGCGTGGGATCGACGACGCGGGCCATCTCCGCCACCGCGGCGTCGGGGTCGTCGGTGTAGTGCAGCACCCATGTGGCCACCGCGGCGTCGAACGCGCCGTCCGCCACGGGCAGCCCCTCGGCGCGGCCGGGCAGCACGGTCACCCCGTGTCCGCGCAGGGATTGGAGCGTCGCGGCGCGTGCGGCGTCGGGCTCGACCGTGACGCACGCGCCCAGGCGGCCGGCGATGGCCCGGACGACGGCGCCGCTGCCCCCGCCGACGTCCAGGACCCGTTCGTTGCCGGTCAGCGCGTCGACGACCGGTGCGATGTCGTGCCGCTGGAAGCGGGCCTCCATGGCCGACCAGCCGGTGCCGGTCAGCTCGTGCCGCCCCCGGTACGCCTCGGGCTGGGGGTAGGGGCCGGTCAGGGCGTGGGCGGGCACGTCCGGCCCGCCCGGCTTCACGGCGTACAGGAAGAGATGCTTGGGCGCGTCCACGTCGGAAGCACTGGTCCGTTCGTGGACATGGATGACCTCCAGGCCCGCATCGCGCAGCAGACGGGGATAGGTGGCAGCCGGGTGGCCGGTGGCGGCCTGGGTTGCCTGCCCCGTCCAGGGGACCTCGGCCTCCTCCGCGTCGGGAGGCGCGGTGGCGAACGCGTCGGGAGGCGCGGTGGCGAACGCGTCGGGAGGCGCGGTGGCGAACGCGTCGGAAGGCGCGGTGGCGAACGCGTCGGAAGGCGCCGTGGCGAAGACGAACAGTCCCCCCGGCACCAGCCATTGGCCGATTCGGGCCAGGGTCGCCTCGATGTCCGCCCGCGTCATCCGCGACAGGGAGAAGAACGCCGTGACCGCGTCCCACGGACCAAGACCGTCGGCCAGCTCGCGGATACCGGCCGGCTCACGGATGTCCACCCGCTCGAACCGGGCCGCCGGGACCTGGGCGCGGGCCAGCCGCACCATCGTCTCCGACACATCGCAGCCCGTGACCCGGTGCCCGCCCGCGGCCAGCCGCTCCGCGGTCGGCCGCCCGGTGCCCGACCCCACGTCCAGCACCCTCGCCCCGTCCGGCAGGCGGGCCAGCAGCCAGTCGATCGCGGCGAGCTGTTCCGGCAGGTGCCCGTAGGCGTCCTCGTGTTTCTTCCCGAGGTTGTCGAACGGGCGGGCGGCTCGTGCGGTCTGATCGGCCGAGGAGGTGACATCGGTATGGGCGGCCATGGCGAACGGCTTCCCTTCGGGAAGGCGGAAATCCCACCAAAGGTTACATTGGACGGGTTTATGGCCATGTAAAGCGAAGGGAGAGTCGCCCGCCATGCCCGATTCCGACGAGCCGGGGCACGACGGCTACTTCGCCTTCCGCGACCGGCTCCTCGGCCCGCTGCGCACCACCATCCTCAGCGCGGAGCAGCTGTGCCAGGCCGGCCGCCTCATCTACGGCGACCCGCGCGGCCTGAGCCTGTACGGCGTCTGCGCCCCCGACATGGCCGCCGGAGGGATCACGCTGCTGGGGCGCACCGCCATCGAGTGCTCGGTCGACGCGTACACCGCCTCCGTCGCCGACGCCCTCGCCGGCCTGCGGACCGCCGAGGCCCCCGCAGGGCCGCAGCCGACGGAGCCGGTGATCGTGGACTTGTTCTGCGGCTCCGGCAACTTCGGCCACCACCTCGGCGTGCGCTTCTCCCATCCCGTCCACGCCGCCGAACTCGACCCCGCCGTCTACCGGACCGCCCGCAACAACCTCGACCGCGTCGGCTCCCCGGTCTCCCTCCACCTGGTCGACTACCGCGACCTCCTCGGCAAGCTCCCCGCCCGCAGCACCCACGACATCTACATCGTCGAACCGCCCTGGGGCCCCGCCTTCACCGCCCACGGCCTCGACCTGACGCGCACCTCACCGCCGGTGCCGGACATCCTCCGCGACATCCGCCGATCCCGCGACGGCCTCCCCTGCCACATCGTCATCAAGACCAACGACCACATCGCCCGGGACTCCCTCCACCGCACCTTCACCGACGCCACCCACCTGCACACCCACACTCCCGCGCCGTCCCTGCCCTACGGCGCCAACATGCGCTTTCACCTCTACCGCCTCGGTGACGGATGATCCGGGCGTCAGGTTCGACAGCCGCGCGAAGAGCACGGCATGGCGCGAAGAGCACGGTGTGGCGTGGTGGCGACGGCAGGCGAGCGAACCGTCGAGGTGGGTTCAGCGAGTGGCGAGGACGATCAGGAAGGGCGAGTCGTCGTGGTAGGGAAGCGTGTCGTCCCAGCCCCCGTACGAGCGCGCATCGGTGAAGCCGGCCGTCCGGCACAAGGCGGCGAACTCCTCGGCGTGATAGATCCGCACGTCGTAGGGGGTGGTGGTGCGCTGGTGGCCGCCGGCGTCGGTGAGCGTCCACTGCCCCTCCTCGCGCATCGTCCCCTCGTTCAGGCGACGGCGGATGGTCAGCGTCCCTCCGCCTGCCAGCGGCCGGGTCTCCTCGGCCGGGATGCGGCCGGTGAGCAGAGCGGGAACGGTGACCATGGTGTGCATCAGGAAACGACCGCCTGGCTTGAGACAGCGGACGAAACCACGCAGGACCTCCAAGTCCTCCTCGGGTGAGAAGAACCCGAAGGAGTAGAAGAGGTTGACCACGGCGTCCATGGGCTCCAGCGGCGGCAGGTCACGCATGTCGGCGTGCCGGAAGTCCAGCGAGGAGCACCCCCGACCGGCCGACCGGGCGGTCCGCAGGAACCGGCGGTTGATGTCCACCCCGGTCACCCGCAGGCCGTGCCGGGCCAGCGCGACGCTGTGGCGCCCGTAACCGCAGGGGCAGTCCAGTACGCGGTCCCCGGGGCTCAGTCCGCACAGCCGGATGACGCCGGACGCCTCCTGCTCGGTGCGGGCGTCGTTGCCGCGATCGCCGGCGAAGAACGTGTGCAAGGAGTGGTCGGCTTCCCGGTACAGGTCGCCGAAGAATCCGCCGTCCTCATGCCACCAGGGCACCTGCTGCCGCACGCTCGTCACAACCGACCCCTGCCCGCGCCGTCCCGGGTTCTGCCGCGACCACCATCCCCCACGCCGCGCGGGCTCGCCCGCCCCGCCACCTGCGACGCGGGATTGCCCACCCGAGTGGAGCAGCCCGGCGGGCCGGTCTCCCCGCGGCGGCGGACACTACCGACGAAGCCCCGCCCGCACGGCCCCGTCCGACGGAGAGAACACGGGCTCATCCGACCGGCAGAAACCGACCGGCAGAAACCGACGGACAATCCGACCGGCAGAAACCGACCGGAGATCCCGACCGACAGCATCCGACCGGCAGAAAAGGGAGGCAGCTCTCCTGTGATGTCCATCGGCGGTGAGGTGGCGACGGATGGGGGGTCGGCGGATCGGGGGTCGATGGGCGAGGTGTCGATGGGTGGGGCCTCGTCGGGTGGGCGGTCGACGGACGAGGTTTCGTCGGATGCGGTCTCGTCGGATGCGGCCTCGTCGGGTGAGGTCTCGACGCTCGGCGTGGAGGAGGAGTTCTTCCTCGTGGATCCGGACAGCGGTGCCGTGGTCGCGGCCGGTTCCCGCGTCGTCCGGCGGGCTCGGGAGGCGCTGGGTGATCTGGTCTCGGGGGAGTTCACCGAGTACCAGGTCGAAGGCAAGACACCACCGTGTGCCACTCCGGGCGAGGTCGAAGGGCATCTGCTCCGTGTCCGCACGCATCTGGCGGCGGCGGCACGCGAGGAGGGCCTGCGCATCGTCGCTTCGGGTACGCCGGTCATCGAACCCGGCGGCCCGGTACCCGTCCGGGACGACCCCCGGTACCGCCTCGGCACGCTCGCCTACCGAGCCATGGCCGACGACTTCGCGCTGTCCGCCCTCCACGTCCACGTGCACCTGCCCGACCGCGAGCACGCCATCCTCGTCGGCAACCATCTGCGCCCCTGGCTGCCCCTGCTGGTCGCCATCGCCGCCAATTCGCCCTTCTGGCGGCACCGCGACACGGGCTACGCCAGTTGGCGCACCGTCGTCGCCGCCCAGTGGCCGCAGGCCGGGCCGCCGCCCTACCTCGCGGGCGCCGACGCCTACGATGCCCTGGCGGCGGCGCTGCACGAAACCGGGGCCACCGTCGACGCGGGCACCTTGTTCTGGGACGTACGTCCCAGCGCGCACCTGCCCACCATCGAAATCCGGCTGATGGACGCCACCACCGATCCCCGCGACGCGGCGGCCTTCTCCGCTCTGGTCCGTGCGATGGTCCACACCGCCCATGCCCGTGTGCGGCGCGGCGACCCCGGACCGGCACTGTGCGACGGCCTGCTGCGCGCCGCCTACTGGCGAGCCGCGCGGGACGGCTTGAGCGGCCACATTCCGCACCCGGAAACCGGCCGCCTGATTCCCACCGGCCGTCTGGCCCGGGAGCTGGCCCACCGGTTGCGCCCCGCCCTGGAGCGGCACGGCGACTGGGCGACGGTCACGGCCGCGACGGACCGCCTGACCACCCACGGTGGCGGTGCCGAACGTCAACGCACCGCCTACGCCCGCCGCGGCAGCCTCCACGACGTCGTCCGTCACTTGTGCCGTCACACGATTCGGGCTCACGCCGACAACGGTCGGACCACCGTCTCACCCTGAACACGGACCGACAGACGGGCTTCCCGACCCGTCAACCGGGCTCCCCGACCCACCAACCGGGTCTGCCGACCCGTCAACCGGGCTTCCCGACCCGTCAACCGATGCGGCTCCCCCCTGTGCCGCGGCTCGGGAAGGGCCGCACAGCGGGTCAGCGCACGGCCTGTTCGGCGCCGGTCCACGCGGGGGCGGCCGACCGGAGTTCGCGGATCAGTGCCCGCACCGCCGCCGATTCGGCGGCCTCGGGCGTGGTCACGTAGCCGACGCCGCGCCGGGGCGGTTCCGGTGCCAGCGGGGTGACGGCGATACCGGCGGGCGCGCCGGCCAGCGTCAGCATGGGCATGATCGACATGCCCATGCCGCGGGCGATCATCGACAGCACCACGGTGTCGTCCTCGACCCGGATCGTGGCCGGTGGGATCCAGTCCTGGCCGGACCACCAGTCCCGGGTGTAGGAGCCGCAGTTCTCGTCCCAGTCGATCAACGGCAGCGTCCGCGGATCGACGTGGGCGGGGCCCACCGGATGCGCCAGCGCGTACGGCTCCTCGAAGAGCCGGGCGCCGACGAGGCCGGGCGGCGGGCCCGACGCGTCCAGCGTGGCGATGCCGAGATCGGCCCGCCCGTCGGCGACCTCCCCCGCGGTGCCCCGGTCGATCTCCCGTACGATCCGCACCTCGGGTGCCAGGCCCGGGTGCCGGCCCGTCAGCCGCTCCAGCACGGTGGGCAGCAGGTGGGCCGCGGCGCTGCGGAACGCCGCGATGCGCAGCGGGCCGGCGAGCACGCCGTCGTCCGCGCCGCGCACCTCGTTCCCCATCGTCTCCATCAGCCGGACGATCCGCCGCGCGTAGGCGACCGCCCGGGTGCCCGCGGCGGTCGGGCGGGCGCCGTGCCGTCCCCGGTCGAAGAGCACGGCGCCGAGCTTGCGTTCGCAGGTCCGTACGGCGTGGGAGACGGCGGACTGGGTCATGCCCAGGTTCACCGCCGCCGCGGTGAAGCCGCGCTCCCGCTCGACGGCGATCAGGATGCGCAGCTCATGGAGGGCGAGGTCGCTCATGCGGCGCAAGTATTCCATGAGCGAGATTCATGGAAAGCCCGCTTCCATCGATGGAAGCCCCTGCCCACGGCGACGACCGCTCTCTACGGTGAATACCGCGGCCGGTGATCACCCGCATACCGCCGCACCCGCACCCCTCCCTTCCCACCCCTCCCTTCCCACCCAGGAGTCCACGTGCCCGGCACGGCCGCCCGCCTCGTCCACCAGATCTCCCGCCCCGACGGCTTCCCGACCGCCGCGGACTTCGCCTACGTCGAGGAGACCGTCCCGGACCCCGCCCCGGGCCAGGCACTGGTGGAGAACCTCTACCTCTCCGTCGACCCGTACATGAGGGAACTGATGGACACCGGCTGGGAGCTGCGCGCGCCGCTGGAGGGCCGCTCGGTCGGCCGCGTCGTCGCCTCCCGCGCGCCGGGCCTGCCTGAAGGAGCCCTCGTCTTCCATCGCAAGGGGTGGCGCACCCATGCCCTTGTGACGCCGGACGAGGTCCGCGTGCTGCCCGACCACCGGGGCGTGCCCGCGCGCTCCTACCTCGGCGTCCTCGGCGGCACGGGCCTGACCGCCTACGTCGCGCTCACCCGCACGGCGCGCCTCCAACCAGGCGAGAGCGTCTTCATCTCCGCGGCGGCGGGCGGCGTGGGCACCGCGGCGGGCCAGTTCGCCCGGCTGCTGGGCGCGGGCCGCGTCGTCGGCAGCGCCGGTTCGCCGGCCAAGGTCCGGCGCCTGACCGAGGAGTGGGGCTTCGACGCGGCCTTCGACTACCACGACGGCCCGGTCGGCGACCTCCTGGCCAAGGCGGCCCCGGACGGCATCGACGTCTACCTCGACAACGTGGGCGGCGACCACCTGGAAGGCGCCATCCAAGGACTCCGCGAATTCGGCCGGATCGCCTGGATCGGCGCGATCGCGCAGTACAACAGCGCCCAGCCGCCCGCCGCGCCCCGCAACCTCTACGACATCGTCGAGAAGAGCCTGCGCCTGGAGGGCGTCCTCGTCCGCAACCACCGCGACGCGCAGAGCGAACTGGAGGACTTCCTCGTCCCCCACCTCCAGGCGGGCCGCGTCGTGGACGCGCAGACGGTGGTAGACGGCTTCGAAGGCGCGGTGGACGCGTTCCTCGGCATGCTGGGCGGCGCCAACAGCGGCAAGATGATCGTGCGGGTGGGGGCGGAGTAGCGGTCCGGGAGGGTGGCCGTATCTCGGACTGTGACCGGCACCGGGCGTACGGCGGTCCCGAAGCCTCGGCCGGTCCGCGCTCAGCCTCCGGAAGAGCGCTGCTCCCGGGCAGGCCGCCCGGTGGGGGCCGCGTGCACCCCCGGTGCCGGGACCCGCCACAAAGCCGTCGGCCGGTCCGCGCTCCCCGGGTGCGACTCGAAGGCGATCCAGCGGCCGTCGGGCGACCAGCTCGGCGCCCCGTCGTACGTACCGCGTTCGCGCGTCACCCGCACCGGCGCGCCGCCCCCGTCCACCGGCAGGACGAAGATCTTCGGCAGGTCGAGCCCGCCCGAGGTGGAGGAGAAGACCACCGACCTGCCGTCCGGCGACCAGCTCGCGTCCGTGTGCTCGCCCTCCACCGTGGTCAGCCTGCGGACGCCGCTGCCGTCGGCGTTCATCACGTACAGCGCCCAGGTTTCGCTGCCGAGTTCCCGCCGCTGGAAGACGAGCCGGTCGCCGCGCGGCGACCAGTTGGGTTCACGGTTGTCCGTACGGCCGGCGGGCCCGTCGACCAGCCGTACCTGCTCCGTGCCGTCCCGCCTGACCTTCCACAGGGAACCGAGCGCCGTACGGTCCGCGAGCGCCGCCCGCGCGTCCGGGTCCTCCCGCTGCACGCTCTCCTGGAAGACGATCCACTCCCCGTCGGGCGAGAAGCTCGGCTCCAAATACCCCGAATCCCCCTCGTGATCGGTCACCCGAAGCGGTCGGCCGCCCGGCGTGAGCACCCAGATCTCGTCCCGTCCCGCCCGGTCGGAGGCGAACGCCACCCCCGCCGACGGCCGCCAGCTCGAACCGGGCAGGTTCACCGCCGCCTGGTCGTCCTCGTCCAGCAAGTCACGGGGGCGGCCGGTCCGCCCTTCCAGCGGCAGTACGCGCAGTGCGGCGGCGCCCTCGTTGTAGCCGCCGTGGAAGGCCGTGAACAGCAGGGATTTCCCGTCGGGGGAGAAGGCCGGATTCTGCGCGCTGCCGGTGCCCCGCTCCCGGTGGAGCAGTTCGGCCCCGTCCGCCCGCACCTCCTGCGGCTTCGCGGGCGGCGGGGCGGCCGGGCTCGGTGACCCGGACGGGCGTGACGGACGGTTCGGCGGCTGCTTGTCCTCGTCGTTCCCACCACCGTCGGCACACGCCGTCAGCGCCAGGATTCCGGCAGCCAGCCCGCCCGCGAACTTTCCTCGTCTGCGCATTCGCATGGAGGCACGCTAAGTACGTCAACTGGCGCGCCTCAAGAGGGATTTGAGGCTGTGCGGTCGGGTGCTCGGCGGGCCCGGCCTCCCGCCGTCGGCCTTCTCGCGGTCGCCGGGAGGGGTGCGTCATCCTCCCTCCGCCCCCTCGGCGGACGATGTCGGTGGCGTCGGTGGCGTCGGTGGCGTCGGTGACACCAGCGGCGTCGGCGACACGGAGGCCTGAGCGGCCGTTGAGCGGAACGGGTCGCCGGCTGAGCGGCCGTTGAGCGGCCGGATCGCCGGCGACCGCACGTCACCGATGCGCGTTCACACGTCCCAGGTGACCGGGAGGCTCTTGACCCCGAAGATGTCCGCGCTCTCCGGGCGCAGGGCGACCTCTTCGGCCGGTACGGCCAGGCGCAGCGTCGGGAAGCGGCTGAGGAGTGCGGTGAACGCGACCCGCATCTCGACGCGGGCCAGTTGCTGGCCCAGGCACTGGTGGATGCCGTGGCCGAAGGCCAGGTGCCCGCCGTTCTGCCGTCGGATGTCGAGCGCGTGGGGGTCGGGGAAGCGCGCGGGGTCGTGGTTGGCGGCGTGCAACGACAGGGCGACCGTCGTGCCGGCCTTGATGGTCTGGCCGCCCAGCTCGACGTCCTCCAGCGCCGTCCTCCAGAACTGCTTGGCGACGCTCAGGTACCGCAGCAGCTCCTCCACGGCACGGTCGGCGAGCGCGGGTTCGGCACGCAGCGTGGCGAGCTGCTCCGGGTTCTGCAGCAGTGCGAAGGTGCCCAGCGCCAGCATGTTCGTGGTGGTGTCGAGCCCGGCCGCCAGCAGGACCAGGCTGATGCCCTTCAGCTCCTCGTCGGTCAGGTCGCTGTCGGTGAGTTCGCTGAGCACGTCGTCGGTGGGGTTCGCGCGCTTGGCGGCCACCAGCTCCGCGAGGTAGTTCTGGACCCCGGTGTAGGCCGCTATCAGGTCCTCGTCGCTCGTCTCCCCGCTCATGAACGAGTCGACCTGCTCCTGGAACGAGCCGCGGTCCTCGTACGGCACTCCCAGCAGCTCGCAGATGATGATGGCGGGGATGGGCCGGGCGAACGCGGTCACCAGGTCCGTCGGCGGCCCGGTCTTCTCCATGGCGTCCAGGCAGTCGGCGGTGACCTGCTCGACGCGCTCGGTGAGCAGACGCATCCGCCGCACGGTGAACTTGCCCATCAGCGGCTTCCGGTAGCGCCGGTGCTGGGGGTCGTCCATGAGGACGAACTCGCCGGGCGGCGCCGGGGGAATCTCGAAGTCGACCACGTTCATGAGCTCCTTGCGCGAGCTGAACCGCGGGTCGGCCAGGACCGACCTGACCAGGTCGAAGCCGGTGATCATCCATCCGGGTTTCCCGCCGGGGTGGATGTAGTGGCTGATGGAGCCGTGCCGGTGGGCGTCGAGGAGCTCTGCCGGCGGGTTGAAGGGGCAGCCGGACGGGCGCGTCGCGGGGAGGGCCGGGACGGTGTGGACGGACTCACTCATGGTCGCTTCCTCATCTCACGATATTACGCGTTCGGTTCTGCTTGAAAGCTACGTTGCGTTCAGGATCGCGTCAATCGTCTAAAGCCCATAACTGCTGGTCAGTTGCGGTAAATCGGTGCAATGACGCTGCGCTCAAATGCAATGTCGCGTTGCAATGAATGGCGGTGAAGGCAATACTGACGGCATGCCAGGAGGACGGTTGACCCAACAGGACCGCCAGCGCATCGCGACTGGACTCACCGAGGGACTTTCCTACGCCGAGATCGCCAGGCGGCTCGACCGGCCGACCTCGACGATCAGCCGGGAGATCGCACGCAACGGCGGCCCCGCCCGCTACCGGCCCAGGCGGGCACACCAGGCCACGGTCCAACGGGCGCGGCGCGGCACACCGGCGCCCCCACGCGCGGCCGGTACGCCGGGCAGCGCGATGGAAGACGAGATCGTCGAACTGGCGGTGATGTCGGGACTGCCGAGGATGACGGCGCGCGTGCACGTCGACCTGCTGCTGTCCGCGAACGGCAGGCGCACCGCGGCCGAGCTGACCCGCAGGCTGAAGGTCAGCCCGGCCTCCGTCTCGGTGGCCGTGAACTTCCTGGTCGAGCACGGGTATGTCCGGCGCGAGCGCGATCCGCGGCGGCGTCGGGACGTGTACGTCGTCGACGACGACGCCTGGTACCACTCGATCGTGATCAGCGGGCGGCAGACCCTCGCGTCGGCCCGGGCCGCGATGGCGGCGGCACAGACGCTCGGACCCGACAGCCCCGTGGGGCAACGGCTGGCCAGGGCGGGGACGTTCTTGGAGCGGGTCATCTCGGACATGGTGGAGTCGGCCGACCGCTGGCGGTCCCTGCTGAGGTGACGGGGTTCGGCTCTGAGGTGACGGGGTCCGGCCGCGTCATGGCGCTGCGTTGGGGCGACGCGTCGTCCGGCTGGGGGTGTGTGATCCGGCTGGGGGTGCGTGGTTCCTTGCTGTCCCCTGCGGTGTCCCGTGTGGTCTCTTGTAAGGAATGGGTGGAGTGTGTGGAGTGACAAGAAACCGACTGCGAAAAGCCGCCGCCAATGGTGACGGCAAGGCCGCACTGCAACTCGCCGACATGCTCGTGGACGACCACAGGGAAGAGGAGGCGGTCGGGATATTACGCTCCTGTGCCGCCGCCGGAGGAAAGGAAGTGGCTCTCGCCCTCGCCGACATCCTCGGCGTCAGCGGCGACGAGGACTACGAGAAGGAGGCGGAAACCTGGTATCGCGTCGCCGTCGAAGAGGGAATCGACGGCGCGTTGAACGACTACGGCGTCTTTCTGTCGATGCTGGACGACCGGAGCGAGGGCGCCGAACGCCTGCTGCTCCAGGCCGCTCATTCCGGTGACACGCTGGCATACGGCAACCTGGGCAAGCTGTATCAGGATCAGGAGCGGTACACCGAGGCATTGCCCTGGCTCCGCGAAAGCCTGGCCGCCGGACATGCCACCATCCTGCCTTTCCTCGCGCAGGTCGAGACCGAGCTGGGAGACGGCGAGTCCGCCTGGAAGCACGTGCGGGAGGCCATGCGGCATGACCGGGAGGGGGCCTCCCTCACCTGTGCCCGGTACCTGGTGAAATTCGGTGACCGCCATCCCGAGCTGAGCGCCGAGGAGATGTTTCGCCAGGCCGTCGAATGGGACGGTGACGCGCACTTCTTCTTCGCCAACTGGCTCGTGGACGAAGGGCGTTACGGAGAGGCGGAAATCCAGTACCGATTGACGATCGACCACGGCGAGGTCAACGCCCACCTGAATCTCGCCAATCTCTTGGAGGACACGGGCCGGTTGCTGGAAGCGCAGGTCGAGCTGCGCGCCGGTATAAAGGCCGGAGACGCGTGGTCGGCCGTCGCGCTCGCGTACATTCTGGCGGACGCGGGAATGCGGAACGATATGCCGGCCGTCATCAGGCAGGCCGAGCAACTCGGCTGCTCGCGGGAAGACCTGGCGAGTCTCTGGAGGGCGTATCACGCCCTCCCCTGAAAAGGCGGCACTTGGAGTGTTGTGAGCCATCGATTCCCGGCGTCTGTCTTCATCTCCGGGAACCGGGATGCCGTGCGTCGATGCCGGTGACCGGCCGAGGGCGGCCACCGCACGACCTTCGGAAGCCCACGCGACGACCCCGATGATCGCCCGGTGGCCGTAGCCGTTCCTGGCCGGGTCCGTCGGGAGACCTCGGAGTCGGGGCGGGCTCCCAACCGGCCGATCGGTTTCGAGAGCGACGACCGTCGAGGAGGACGGAGCGTTCCTCGGCACCGCCGTCATCCCACCCCACCGCCGTCATCCCACCCGGCGAGACGCTGCTCGGCGCCGGGCCGGAGGCGGGGCCGCCGATGCCGTACTCCCGCACCGTCGGCAACTGGGGCGAATGCCTGGTCCGCCTCCGCGCCGGACAGGTGCGGACGAGCCGACCGAACTGCCTGACGCAGCGACAGCGAGCCGACGGCTATGTCCTGGCGTGCGTCAGCGAGCCGACGGCTATGTCCTGGCGTGCGTCAGCGAGCCGACGGCCACGTCCTGGCATGCGTCAGTCGGCCGACTTCGGAGGTCACCGTCGACATCGCCGAGGAGTGACGCGCCCGGCAGCGGTGCTGGGTGGGCGCTAGTGGGCCCGTCACCGACCGACGGCCGGGGGCTGTGGCGGGGGCAGCCCGGTGCCGAACTCCACGGTCCGCCGGGCTCGTCACCGACCGACAGGCGGGGCGCCCGGCGAGACGGAGGCCCGGTGCGACCTCCACCCTCCCGAGTGCTCGACCAGCCAGGCCCCCCGCCCGTCCCCCGTGCTCGACCAGCCAGGCCCCTGCCGCCCGCCTGACCCGCGCGGGGGAGCGGAATCCCCTACGCCATCGGGGCGAGGCCGAGGTTTCCTCGCGCCGCAGGAAAGGACACCGTCCCGCGGGGCCGCGCCGTGCGGGCGGGGCGGGGGCGAGAGAGCTGGACCTGTGAGGCGACAGGCGCGGCCCCGATCAGGCCGCTGTCCGGGGTCGAGGCGTGACAGCGGGCGGGGGCGGGGGGACGCTGGCCTCATCGATCCGGGGCCGCGGAGGCACGCGCGGGAGAACGCGCTGTGGGCGGGGCCCGGACCGGTTAGGTACGGGGGAGGAACGACCATGGGGGCGTCGGCCGGCGGCATGGACGAACGGCCGCCCCGGCCGCGCGCAGGCGTCACAGCGCCGGACGAACGGCCGCCCCTGCCTCCCCATCCGCTTCAGCCGCGCCTCGACGCGACGGCGCGGCGCGGGCGGCGGCACCGGTCGCGCGCCGAGGCGGCGTGGCGCCGTGACCCGCTGGGGTGTCTGGAGGCGGAGTTCGACGCCGATCGGGACGTGTGGCGCTCCGCGTCGGGGCGCCTGTTCGTGACGGGGCCGGAGGCGGCGCGCGAGGTCATGGGCAACAGCCGGGGCCTGTTCGTCGAGACGTCCGACTTCTTCCACACCCGCTACGGGGTCTTCGGCCCCCGGACCGCGCAACGGGAGATCGGCCGCAACGCCCGCGAGCTGCTGCGCCGCCGCTTCGACGCCACCCGGGCCGACCTGCCGCGCCTGGTCGGGGACCGGCTGGTACCGGTGAGCGACTGGCCGGACGCGGGCAACCTGCTCGTCCGCGAACACCTCGGCGAGACGCTGCTGTGCCCTGACACGTCGGCGCGGCTGCGTCTGGCCGTCGACGGCGTCATCGACCGCGCGGTACGGGCGGGCGCGCGCGACCGGCACACGGCGCTCGCGCGGCTGCTGTTCCGCCACACCGTCATGCGCGCCCTGATCGCGGAGATCCGGGCGCGCCGCGCGGCCGGTACGGACGGTGCGCCGCGCGACCTGCTCGACGTGGTCGTCACCGGCGGCGGCCCGGCGGCGGATCCGGCCGAACTCGCCGAGGTCTACCTCTCCTTCCTCTTCGCCACCGTCGGCTCGATCGGCTTCGCCCTCGGCTGGTCGCTCTACCTCGTGGGCACGCACCCCGGCACCGAGGACGAGGAGCCGGAGCGGATCGTCCGGGAGGCGCTGCGGCTGTGGCCGGTCGCCTGGCTCTTCGCCCGTTCGCCGAACGCCGTGCACGACCTGGCCGGGGTCACGGTCGGCCCGCAGGACGAGATCGCGGTGTGTTCGTACCTCGTCCACCGTCATCCGCGCCACTGGGACCGGCCGGACGCGTTCGTGCCGTCCCGGTGGGCGGAGCCCGTTCACGACCCGGCGTTCCTGCCGTTCGGGTACGGGCCCCACACCTGCGCGGGCGCGACCGTGACCATGACGCTCCTCCAGGACCTGGTGCGGGTCCTCACCCGCGACTGGCACCTGTCGGTCGGCGGCGAGGGGTACGCCCCGCAGGTCGGCCCCGCGCTGGCTCCGCCACGGTTCACCGTGCGGCTGACGCGGCGCACCGATACGCCGAAGGGAGGTGAAGGGTGAACAGCATGAGGAAGATCTACCGTTCCGCGAAGTCGGCCCTCAACATCCGGGCCAGCTACGGCGGGCTGCACAACTTCTGGTACCTCTACCACCACATTTAAACCGTCCGGCCGGGGAGCCGCCCGCCACGGCCGGCTCCCCGCACGGCGTGAGGCGCGACACGCGGCGTAAGCGGCGACACACGGCGTGAGGGGCGACGCCATGACCACACCGGACCACCCCACCGACTTCCTGCACCACCTGCGGGAGCGCAGCGCGGCCGAGGGCGGGATCTTCTGGATCGAGGACGACCTGCTGGCCGTCTTCGAGCCGGACGCGGCCCGCCGGATCAGCGCCGAGAACTGGCACGGCTTCGTCATGCCCGACCGCTTCCTCGACACCGTCCGGCGGCGCCGCAGCGCGGAGGTGCCGTGGACCCGCGTCCGCACGGAGTGGCTCACCCAACTGCACGCCCTCGCCACCGCCGAGCACCACGCGGCCCTGATCACCCGCATGGAACGGATCATCGACGCGCGCCTCGGCGACGACGTCGATCTGGTCCTGCTCGCGCAGGACGTCTCCGTGCTGTCCCTGCTGCCCGTCGCCCTCGCGGGCCTCACCCCCCGCGAGACCTCCTGGATCGCCCAGGACCTCGACCAGAAACTGATGCGGCTGATCGACCGCCACCCCGGCGGCGGGCTGCGCCACCGCCTGCACTTCGCCGCCGTGCAGATGCGGGCCGGGTTCGTCGTGCGGCGGGTCCTGCGGCAGCGCGCCTCGGGCCGCCGGCCGCGCGAGAACGACCTCGCGGACCCCTTCGTGGACCTGCTGCCGGAGCTCGGCATGGACCGCGCGCTGGACGTGGTCACCACGGTCCTCACCGCGATCGGCGGCCCGCCCGGATCGGCGGTGGCGAGCGTGCTCTACGAACTCGTCCGCCGTCCGGAGTGGGCGGACCGGGTGGCCGCCGAACTGCGCGCCGTGGACGTGGAGGAGTTCCGCGCCGCCCCGGTCAAAGCGGCACCGCTCACGCACCGCTTCGTCAAAGAGGTGCTGCGGATGTGGAGCCCGCCGCTGCTGCTCATGCGCCGCTCGCGCGGCACGTTCGACCTGGGCGCCACCAGGCTGGAGGAAGGGTGCGGCTACCTCCTGAGCCCCCACATGATCCATCGCGATCAACGGTTCTGGCGCGACGCCGACACCTTCGACCCCGACCGCTTCCTGCCCGGCGCGCCGCACGGCCCCGCCGGCCGGGGCTCGTACGTACCGTTCGGCTGGGCCCCCAAACGGTGCGTCGGCGCCGACCTCGGCACCGTCCAACTGATGGCGCTGTGCCACCTGATGAGCACCCGCTACTGCCTCACCGTGCCGGACGCCGAGACGGTCACCATGGCCTGCCGTTTCGCACCCGTGCCGCAGGATTTCCACGGGCGGCTCGTTCTGCGGTAGCCGCGCCCGGGTCGGCCCGGCTCGCACCGGGCGGGCCCCAGCCGTCCGCCCTCCAGCCCCAGCCGTCCGCCGTCCAGCCCCAGCCTTCCGCCCCAGCCGCCCGGCAGCCGGGCCGAACCGCGCCGCACCGCGCCACGCCGCGCCCTCCGGGCCCCCGCCCCCGCCCCCGCCCCCGCCCTCGACCGGCCGGGTGATCCTCGGTAAGCCGGATGAACGGCGGCCGGACGCGGCGCGCGGCCTCGGCAGGGAGCGGTACCAGGGGGGCGGTACCAGGGGCGTCTTCGGGAGAGGCCCGTACCAGGCCGGGAGTGGCCCGTATCAGGCCGGGAGAGGCTCGTACCAGGCGAGGACAGCCCGAGTCCCCTTTCGGCAATTACCCGACATCACTCCATCCAGGGCATTGTTGATATTTACGTCACCCATCGTGGGATATCTGCAACGCACGTTCGTAGAGGTGACTGCGAGGAGCCATGGTTCCCCCCAGCGGGCTGCCGCCCCTGACCGAGCACGGTGTGGACGTCCTCCCTTTCGGGACACACAGCCCCGGCATTCTTCAGCGGGGGGATCACGCGCTGTTCGGAGTGAGTACGGGCAACAGCTATTTCAGCCGACGGCGTCTGGCCAGGGCGATGGCGTGGGCGGCAGAACGCTTTGGCGTCGTGGATCTCGTGCACGCCGATGTCGCCTTGGAGGCGACGCTGGAGGCCTTCGGTTACGAGCGCCCGGCGGCCCGCAAGAGCGCGACCAAGCAGCTCCGCGGGGTACGCCGACGCATCGAGGGCGCCCTTGAGGACATCGGCCCGGCCGCCGGGAGGGTACGGGTGCGGCCACTGTCCGCCTTCCTCGACCAGCCCGGATACCGGGAGGTGCGGGAACGGGCGCGGGCCGCCCTGCGGACCGACGCGGAACTGCGCTCCGTCCGGGACGGCATGGCCCACCAGTTCCTCGCCAAACGGCTGCGGCCCGGCGCCTCGCCCGCTCCCGCGCAGGTGCGGGCGGCGCTGGATTACGTCGACGCGGAGCTGCCGTTCTTCGTCGACACCCCGCACATCCTGGGCGTCGCCTCGTCCGTCCACTGCTACCACACCGTTCTCGCGCTGGGCCGGCTGCTGTTCGGCGAGCGCCCGGCGGGGCTGCGCCCGGCCGACACCCAGGGCTACGCCATCGTCGCCTGCCGCGACTGATCCCCCGTAGGGCCGAGAGGCCGCAGAAGAAAGCAGACGCCATGACCTTCACACCGTCCATGACCTCCACGACACCCGTTCCCGAACCCGACGTCGTCCCCTACGCGCCGGTGCGGTGGCCGCTGTCCCGGCGGGGCGACGTCGTGCCCGAGGAGTGCGCGTGGCTGCGCCGGGAGAGCCCGGTCGCCCGCATCCGGACGCTCACCGGCGACGACGCCTGGCTGGTCACCGGCTACGCGCCGGCCCGGCAGGTCCTGGAGGACGAGCGGTTCAGCCTGCGCGACACCGCGGCCCCCGACATGCCGCGCCAGTACGCCCTGACGATCCCGCCGGAGGTCGTCAACACCATGGGCAACGTCAACAGCGCCGGGCTCCACCAGGAGGTGCTGCGCGCCTTCGGGCCCCGGACCGGGCCGGCGTCCGCGGAGTGGATGTCCCGGCGGGCGCACGAACTGGTCGACGCCATGGTGGAGGAGGGCCCGCCGGTGGATCTGCGGGAGCGGTTCGCCGAGCCGTACTCCGCCGCCCTGGTCTGCGAGGTGCTCGGCCTGCCGTACCAGGAGGGGCTGCGGCTGATGTCGGGCCTGGACCTGGGCTTCGTCACCAGTCCCGTGGTGTACGAGGGCTGCACCGCCAACTGGGACAAGGACTACGCCTTCGTCCTCCGGCAGGTGCGCGCCGACCGGGACACCCAGCGCGGCCTGATCCGGCGGCTGTGCGAGCTGCGGGACGATCCGCGGCGCGACGGCGGCGGCCTGACCGACGAGATGATCGCCGCCACGGTCACCTCCCTGTTCGGGGCCGGTGCCATGAGTACCTACGTGTTCCTGTTGCACGCCGTGCTGACCCTGGTCCGGCACCCGGAGGCGATGGACCACCTGCGGGAACACCCCGAGGCGATGCCGCAGGCGGTGGAGGAGCTGATGCGCTGCACCCTGTCGATCGGCGACGGGCTGCCGCGCATCGCCCGGGCCGACGTCCAGGTCGGCGACATCCTGGTGCGGGCCGGGGAACTCGTCCTCGTCTGTGTGGAGGGCGCCAACTTCGACCCGGAACAGTTCCCCGACCCCGAGCGGTTCGACCTCGACCGCGCGCCCAACCCGCACCTGTCCTTCGGGGCCGGCCGCCACTTCTGCCCCGCCTCCGCGATCTCCCGCGTCCACGCGGCCGAAGCGCTTGCCGTCCTCGTCGAGCGGCTGCCAGGGCTGCGCCTGGCACTGCCCGTCGACCAGCTCTCCTGGCGCACGGGCAACATCAAGCGCGTCCCGGAAAGGCTCCCGGTCCTGTGGTGATCTCCCCGGAAAGCGTCGAGGTCGCCCGCTTCTTCGACTACCTCGGCATGAAGTACGAGCACGCCTTCGCCGACCGGAAACAGGACCAGATCGACGCCGTGGAGCACCTCGCGCGCCGCCTGGGCCCCGGCGCGCGCGTCCTGGACGTGGGGTGCGCGACCGGGCGGCCCACCGCCGAGCAACTGTGTGCCGCGGGCCTGGACGTCACCGGCATCGACGTCTCCGAGGTCATGCTGTCCCACGCACGGCGGCAGGTGCCCCAGGGGCGCTTCGTCCTGGCCGACCTCTTCGCCGACGACACCGACCTCGGGACGTACGACGCCGTCGTGTCCCTGTTCTGCCTCGTCAACCTGCCCGAACCCCGCTTCGTCGACGGCCTGCGCCGGCTCGCGGCCCACACCCGCCCCGGCGGCACCGTGCTGGTGGCCGTGCCGGAGTTCTCCGGCACCAAGGACGAACCGTTCATGCAACGGACCTACCGCCCGCTGCGCTGCCTCAGTGAGGACGTCCACCGGTACGGCCGACTGGCCGGCCTGCGGGTCGAAGACGTGCAGGTCCGCCCCGAGCCCGCCGCATCGCAACAGACACCGCGCAACAACCTGTTCCTGTGGGCGAGAACTCCGGCGTCCGCGCCCGACGCGGCCCCGGCCCCTGGAGGCTGAACCGGGCGGTGGGTGGCGCGGGCCGGAGGGGTGGCCGGGACTTTGGTCGTGGTGCAGACCGACCGCCAACGACGGGCGACGAACGACTGGTGACTGGTGACTGGTGACTGGTGACTGGTGACTGGTGACGAGCGAGTTGGCGACGAACGACGGGCGAGCGTTCGCGTTACGGGTGACGGGCAGCGGGTGCCGGGACCCGCTTTCCCCGACACGCGCACCGATGCGAACACGTGTCGGCGTGCCGACCCGCGATGGGCAGATCGGCACGCCGTGAGCGTCCTCGGCCGGCAGAGCGGTCAGGTCTGTGAAACCTGCTGGCAGTTGTCGCCCTTGACCCACAGGGAGCCTTCGGCCCAGCCGGACCGGCAGCGGTAGGCGGCCTTGGCCCCCTGGCCGGTGATCACGAAGTCGGACAGCGGACCCCAGTGCTGGGTGTTGCACTGTTGCCCGAAGACGCTGGACGACTCCCCGGACACCCGGGCGCACGCGATGACCTCGCCCGCCCGCGTCGCCGGTGCGTCGTGCGGTGCGGCGGTGGCGAGGGCCGCCGGTGCGGCGGCTACCAAGAGGGCCGCGAACGCGCCGACGATGACAGTCCTGACGGCCTTGCGGTGCGCTGGCCTGATTGCGGTCATGTCTCTCCTTGGAATCGATCGAATGCCGGAGACATCCGGATGTCTGAGTGCCGACGCCTGTGGCTGTCGGTGGTCCGGAGCGATGCCAACCCGGGATGGGTGCCAAGCCGGGCAAGCCGGGTTGGACGCCGACCCAGGTCGGATGACGGCCCAGGTCGGCCGTGCGTGATGATTCCCCGACAAATCACCTTGGAATGCGCACATCAACCGAACGAAGGAGTCATGGGACCTGAGGCTGATTACGGTTCGATGGCCGCCGCGACGCGCCGGGAGAGACAGCCGTCTCGTACGCGGGCGAGCCGCCTGAAGCTCCAGCAGCCCTGCGCGAATACGGGTGATTCAGAGACATTTTCTGCGATGTGGGGTGTCCGGTGTCCCGGAACCGGGGACGAACCGATCGGTGCGGACGCGCGGTTCCGGAACGCGCGGGGGCCGATCCACCAGGAAGGTGTTCATGACGCCGAAGACGATGCACGACGAGGTCCACACCTGGTACGGGCCCGGGGACCTGAGCTCGTTGCCCACGTTCGCCGGAGGATTCATCAATTTCGGCCGCTGGGAGGGCATCGACCTGGACCGGCCGCTGACGGTCGCGGACCGCGTCCACAGCCAGCGGGAGCTGTACCGCCACGTTCTGGGAACCCTGGGGGAGCCGGAAGCCCTAGGGGAGCCGGGAGGCTCGGGAGCCCTACTGGAGCCGGAAGCCCCGGAAGCCCTGGGAGCCCCGGGGGAGCCGTCCGGTGGCCGGGTGCTGGAGGTCGGCTGCGGCCTGGGGCTCGGGTGCGCGCTGGCGGCTGAGGAGTTCGGCTTCCGCGAGGTCACCGGCATGGACATCCACCCGCAGCAACTGGAGCGGGCCCGCCGGAGCAACGCCGCCCTGCTGGCCGCGCGGCCACCCCGGCTGCGCTTCGCGCCCGGCGCCGCCGAGCGGATGCCGTTCGCGAACGGGGAGTTCGACGGGCTCTACACCGTCGAGGCCGCGCAGCATTTCCGTGACCTGCCGGCGTTCGCCCGGGAAGCGGCGCGGGTGCTGCGGCCGGGCGGCCGGGCGGTGGTGACGAGTTTCTTCGTCCCCGACGGCCGACCGGACCCCGCCGCGCGACTGGCCGGGATGCTGGCCAGTTTCGCCTCCGGGCTCGACGTCGCCCACCCGATCGGGCACCTGACCGACGCCCTGGAAGGCGCGGGCCTGACCGCCGTACGGGTCACCTCGATCGGCGCGTCGGTATGGCCGGGCCTGGACCGCTGGCTCTCCGGCCTGCGCCCCGCCCCGACCTGGCCGCGCAACTTCCTGCGGGCCTACGAACTGGGACTGCTGGACTACTTCACGGTCACGGCCACCCGGCAGCCTTCTCCGGCCCGTCCTGCCGGGTCGCCCGGCCGCTACCCGTCCCGCTGACGCGGCACGACCGCGGGGCTCCGTCTTCGAAGGGCGCCGCCCGGGGGCGCGCTCAGGGGCGCGGTGCCGGGTGACCTCCGTGGGCGGTGGGCGGTAGCCGGGGTGGGTTCACAGATTGCCGGGGCCGGGGTTGTCCGGTGCGGTGCCGCCGCCGAGGGCGCGCAGGACGCCCCAGGACGGCGGTCGGTCACGGTGACGCCGTCCATGCCGGTGCTCTTCCAGAAGGGGGCGTCCAGGGGGCGTCCAGGACCGCACGAGCTACGCCGGGCGACGCCGCGCCAGCACCGGAATAGCCGCGATCTTCTCGGCAGTGAGGTCCTCCCAGACCAGGCCGCGCGGCCGTCGGCGGTCGGGGCAGGGGATCACCTCGTCCGGCGTGACGATGTAGTCCACGGAGAAATCGTGTTCCGTCTCGGGGATGTCCTCCTCGACGACCTGAAGCCGATGAACGGGCGCGACGATCACCGTCTTCTCGGTGACCAGACCGGCTTCGATCAGAAGCGCCACTTCGAGGTCCGAGTACCCGGCGCCCTTGCCGAGACGGGCACCGCCACGGTTCACGGCCACGCTGCCGCACACCACGACGTCAATGGGACGCATCGCCTCCACACCGACCCGGCGGGCAACCCGGGCCGCGCCCTTCTTCCCGGCGGCCTCGTCGGCGGGGAGGGTCAGCATCTCGGGGTCGAGCAGGAAGAAGGGCTGGAGGCCGGCCATCCTCGGCACCGCCATGTAGAGGAGCTTCCCGTCCTCCAGCGCCCGTGCCCGCACGGGAAGTTGCGCCCGGTCGGGGTTTGCCTTGATGGTCGTCGCCCGTTGCCACGCGTCGAGCGCGGCCAGCTTTTCAGCGGTCCCCTCCGTACCGTGGAAGCCGGGAATCTTCCCGTAGGAATCCGCGGCGGCCCCGCCGCCGTCGATGAGGCGACGCCACACCTGGTTGCGCAACGCCTGCTTGGCCTGGTCGATGTCGCTCATATGCGTCCCACCCATACTCGGATTGCCCCCATCCGGGCGAGGAGCCGGTCGTTGATTCCCGGGCCCATCCTCGCCCACCGGCGGGCGTGATGGCGATCAGCGCGCGGCGGCGCGCACACTGGCCCGAGCGCGTCCGCGACGGACGTAGAGGGGGCCGGCATGGCGGTGCATCGCGGGGACCAGGACGGGCAGGTGGGCGGCCCGCATTCAAGTCCGGGCGATCCGGGCAACCCGATGCCGCCAAGCGACGGCAGCGAGGACGTGGACGAGTCCGACGACGGTCCGGACGATGAGGACTGACGAGAGCTGACGAGGACTGACGAGGCCGGAGGGGCGGCGGTGTGGTGGACGCGGCCGAGTTGCGCCGTCGGTGTGCCGAGGAGATCGACGCGCTGCCGGGTGGCGGGTACTTCCAAGGCCGGTCCTGGCTGCGCGCGGCGTTCCTCGCGCTGCCCCGGGAGGCGTTCGTCCCGGACCTGGTGTGGTCGGGCACCGCGGGCAAGGACGGCAGTCACCCGGTGCTGGACCGTACGCGGCGCCCCGAGCGGTGGCTGAAGGCGGTCTACCGCCCGCTGACGGCCCTGATCACACAGGTGGCCGACGGCGCGGTGCGCCCGGAGGACGGCCCGACAACGGCGCCGTTCACCTCCTCCCTGTCGTGCGCGGCGGTGACGGTGGACATGCTGCACCACCTGGACCCGCGGCCGGGGGATCGGGTGCTGGAGATCGGGACCGGCACCGGGTACAGCACCGCTCTGCTCGCGGCCCGGGTCGGCGCCGGCAACGTCGTGAGCGTCGAGATCGACGAGGAGATCGCGGGCCGCGCCGCGGCGAACCTGCATGCCCTGGGGATCCGGCCACGGCTCGTGGTGGGGGACGGGGAACTCGGACACGCCGAAGGGGCGCCGTACGACCGGATCCTCTCCACCGTCGCCGTCCGCCGCGTTCCCCCGGCGTGGCCGGAGCAACTCCGCGCGGGCGGCGTGCTGTTGACACCACTGGACACGCCGTATGGGCACGCGGCGCTGTGCCGGATGGTGGGGGACGGGCGCGGGGGCGCGGCCGGGCGCCTCGTCAAAGGCGTGTTCTTCATGGTGGCGCGGGGGCAGCGGGAGCAGCCGACGTTCCGGGAGTCCGGCTGGCCGCTGTACCCCCAGCACGAGATCGCGGTCGATGCCGCGGGTCAGCGGGTACGCGTCCTGCCGGGCCCGTAGCCGGGACCAGCCCCGCACGGGGGGCTCACCTCGTTCGGTCCGGCATCCGCCTTCGCCCTCTCGGACCACCCCCGCACGCGCGGGGCTCACGCCCCGCAGGACCGGCTCAGCCTGGGCATGTTCGGACCACCCCCGCACGCGCGGGGCTCACTCAGTTCACGCAGCTCGGGCGACATGAGCGGGTGGACCACCCCCGCACGCGCGGGGCTCACCCTCGCCGACCTGCGGCTTTACGAACACAGCCCCCGGTTTTCGTCCCCCTGCGCCAATCCACTCCGGACGAATCCGCCCTCCCGCACCGAGTATCCACCCCCATCAATTGGTCTAGTCCTATTTTGGTCCAAACCATTGACATGACCCTGCCCGTAGGAGGAATTTCTCCCTGGTCCCGTGCCGCGCATCCACGCACCCACGCACGGGAATCCGTGGTCACTCCCTCATCGGTTGGACAGGACAGACATGAGACGGATCTCCTCCCTGCGCGCGGTCCTCACCGCCGCCGTCACCGCGGTCGCCACGCTCGGCCTCACCGTGACCGGCGCCGGCACCGCGTCGGCCGAAACACCGCTGCCGGCCCACGTCTTCGCCCCCTACTTCGAGTCGTGGACCGGTCAGAGCCCTGCCGCGATGTCGGCCGAGTCGGGTGCCAAGCACCTGACGATGGCGTTCATCCAGACGGCGACGAAGGGCTCCTGCACCCCGTTGTGGAACGGCAGTACCAGCATGCCGATCTCCCCGGCCACCTTCGGCAAGGACATCGAGACCATCCGGGCCAAGGGCGGTGACGTCATCCCCTCGTTCGGCGGGTACACCGCGGACACCACCGGGACCGAGATCGCCGACAGCTGCACCGACGTCAAGCAGGTCGCCGCCGCGTACGAGAAGGTCATCACGACCTACGACGTCAGCCGGCTCGACATGGACATCGAGGTCGACGCGCTGAACAACACCGCGGGCATCGACCGGCGCAACAAGGCCATCAAGCTCGTCCAGGACTGGGCCGCGGCCAACGGCCGGAAGCTGGAGATCTCCTACACCCTGCCGACGACCACGCGCGGCCCCGCCGCGAACGCGATCGCGCTGCTGCGGAACGCGGTGAGCAACGGCACCCGGGTCGACGTGGTCAACCTGATGACGTTCGACTACTACGACAACGCCACCCACAACATGGCGGACGACACCGAGACCGCCGCCCAGGGCCTGCGCGACCAGCTCGCGCGCCTCTACCCGGACAAGACCGACGCCCAGCTCTGGGGCATGATCGGCGTCACCGAGATGCCGGGCGTCGACGACTTCGGACCGGCCGAGACGTTCACCCTGGCCAACGCTCGCCAGGTCTACAACTGGGCCACCGCCAAGAAGATCAACACCCTGTCGTTCTGGGCGCTCCAACGCGACAACGGCGGCTGCCCCGGCGGCCCGGCCAGGGACAACTGCTCCGGCATCGAGCAGCAGACCTGGGACTTCACCCGCATCTTCGCCCCCTTCACCGGCGGCGGTCCCACGAACCCGCAGAACGACTTCTCGGTGACGGCGGCCCCGGCCGCCGGTTCCGTGACCGCCGGCGGAACGGCCACCACCACGGTGAAGACCGCGGTGACCGCGGGCGAGACGCAGAAGGTGGACCTGACCGTCAGCGGCGTACCCGCGGGCGTCACCGCCTCGCTCAGCCCGGACTCCGTCACGGCGGGCGGCTCGTCCACCCTGACCCTCACCACGACCGCCACGGCGGCGTCCGGCACCCACCACATCACCGTCACCGGCACCGGACCTTCCGGCAGCCACACCGCGACCTACGACCTGACCATCACCGGCGGGAGCGGCGACCAGTGCACGGCCGCCCCCTGGACCGCCACCACCGTCTACACCGCCGGCCAGCAGGTCTCGCACAAGGGCCACACCTGGAAGGCCAAGTGGTGGACGCGGGGCGAGGAGCCCGGCACCACCGGCCAGTGGGGGGTCTGGCAGGACCTCGGGAGCTGCTGAGCGGATATCGGGGGTCGGGGATCGGGGATCGGTGTAGTCCCATCACCTTCCGGTGGCCTTTCGGTCGCCTCCCAGTCGCCTTTCGGGCGATCGAAGTCCGGGAGGTGATGGCGCGGTCGCCGGGCCGCCGACCGGCGGCGAGCGCGGACACCGACCGGCGACATGCGAGGCCCGGCTCCGTCGGCGGAGCCGGGCTCGTCGCGCATGGGGCCTTCCCCTGGGCGACCGCGGCGCCCGGGTACGTACCGGTGGCGCGGACGGGCGGGCGCCTCGGCGAGCCCGACCCGTCCCGGCCGCACGAAATGAGGGAGCCCGGCCTCCTCCGGCCCGCCTTGACGGCCGATCAGCGCGTCCGGCCCCCGGCGTCCCGGGTCGAGCCCTCGACGAATCGGTTCCAGCCCTCAACGAGTCGGCTCCGGTCCCCGACGACCCGGCTCCAGCCCCCAGCACCCCCGTTCAGCACAGGATGCCCTGCGAACGCAGCCAGTCGCACTGCGTCCACGGCCGGAGCTTCAGCCTCGGCCGTGAACGCGTTCCGTACCCCCTACTCCACAACCCTGATGGCCCCGGACGGGCACAGGATGCCCGCCTCGCGCACCGCGTCCCGGTGGCTCTCCTCTATGTCGGAGGTGAGGACGGTGACGATCCCGTCGTCGTCCTGGTCGAAGACGCCGGGCGCGGTCAGGGCGCACATCCCGGCGCCGACGCAGACTCCGTGATCGGCGGTCACCCGCATGGTCGCTCCCTTCGCTCTGCCAATAGGTGACTCGGCCATCACCACGTGACGGGCAGTTCGTTGACGCCTTGGATCGTGCTGCCCGGCCGCAGGGTCAGGTTCTCGACCGGTGTGGCCAGCCGCAGTGTGGGGACGCGTTCGAGCAGCGCGGTGAGGATGATTTCGAGTTCGAGGCGGGCGAGGTTCTGGCCGAGGCACTGGTGGACGCCGTAGCCGAAGGAGAGGTGGTGGCGGGCCGGGCGGTGGATGTCGAAGGTGTCCGGGTCGTCGAAGACGGCGGCGTCGCGGTTGGCGATGGAGTGGACGATGATCACGCCTTCGCCGGCCCGGATGAGTTGCCCGTCGATCTCTATGTCGGCGGTGGCCAAGCGGGCGCCCGCGATGTCGGCGATGGCCAGGTAGCGCAGCAGTTCCTCGACCGCGCCGGGGATCAGGGCCGGGTCGTCGCGCAGGGCGGCGTACTGCTCGGGGTGTTCGAGCAGGGTGATGACGCCGAGGGAGGTCATGGAGGCGGTGGTCTCGTGACCGGCGACGAGCAGCAGCAGCGCGTTGGAGATCAGCTCCTCGCGGTCGATCGCGCCGTCCGCGAGCTGCCGGGCGACCAGCGCACCCAGGAGTCCGGGCCCGGGCTCGGACTCCAGGGTGGTGATCAGGCCGTCCATGTAGTGCTCCAGGTCGTCGCGTGCCGTGGTCGCCTCGGCAGCGCTCGTCGACTGCACCAGGCGCCTGCTGGCGTCCTGGAAGAAGTCGTGGTCGGCGTACGGAACGCCGAGCAGTTGGCAGATGACCATGGAGGGCACCGGCAGCGCGAAGTCGCTGACCAGGTCGGCGGGCGGTCCCGCGGCGAGCATGTCGTCGAGGAAGCCGTGCACGATCCGTTCGATGTCCGGCCGCATGCCCTTGATGCGCTTGACGGTGAACTCGCTGATCGTCATCCTGCGCCGGTGCCCGTGCTCGGGCGGATCCATGCTGATGAAGGCGGGGCGGCGGTCGCGCAGGTTCTCCAACCGCGGGGAGGTGAGCGGGAAGTGGGGGTGCGTACGGTCCGAGGACAGTCGCGGGTCGGCGAGGAGCTTGCGGGCGGTCGCGTACGTGGTCGCGACCCAGGCGGTGCGTCCGTCGTAGAGGGTCACCCGGCGCAGCGCGTCCTGCGCGTCGCGGAGGTGGGCGTACGTCTCGGGCAGCGCGTACGGGCAGGTGCGGTCGCTGGGGAAGGTGGGGGCGTCTGTGGTCGGAAGGGTGGTGAAGGTCTCGGTCATCGGTCCCCTCGAAGTCTCTGACGCTCACTTAAGGAACGGTGAGTTCTCTAACTGCGAGGCTAGACTGCCTACTTAGAGAACGCAACGTCCTCTCGTCACCCTTCGAGGAGCCACGCTGTCACCGCACGCCGAACGGACCGCCCCACCGGCCGCCGACCACCGCAAAGGACCCCGGCGCCGCGGCGAGGAACTGGAGAACGCGATCCTGACCGCGGCGCTGGAGGAACTGACGGAGGTCGGTTACGCCGCGCTGACCATGGAACGCGTTGCCGCCAGGGCCCGTACGAGCAAGGCCGCCCTCTACCGCCGCTGGACCGGCCGCGCCGAACTGGTCCTGGACGCCTGCAAGATCCGCGGCTTCTCCGACCTGGACATGCCCGACACCGGGACGCTGCGCGGCGACGTGATCGACCTGCTGCGGCTGATGTCGTCGAAGATGGCCTCGCCGATCGGGAGCATCATGCGCGGCCTGCTCACCGAGACGACCCGCGACCCCGACTTCGCCCGGCTGATACGCGAACGGATTCACACAGCCGGACCGGTCGGCATCCGGAGCATCCTGCAACGGGCCGTCGAACGGGGTGAGGTGGAGCCCTGGGTGGTCGGCTCGCGGCGGGCCACCGTCGCCACCGATCTGATGCGCAACGAGTTCCTGCTGTTCGGCACCCCCATCGACGACGAGACCATCATCGACATCGTTGACAATGTCTACCTGCCCCTGGTCCTGGCCCCGGCTCCGAAATCGGTACGGAGTATGGACGTGGATCGGGATTCTTAGTGCCGGGGGTGGGGAGACCGGGCCTGGTTGCCGTCGGGGGTGGGGAGCGCCGTCCTGGTCGTCGTCGGGAGCTGTGTGAGGGCTGCCGCGCCCGGCTCGGGGAAGCGGTCGTCCTTGTATAGGTCGTATAGGTCGTATAGGTCCGAGGCATCGTGGCTCGTTGGTTCCATCCGGTTGTCTCATGGGGGACGGAGGAGCGCTCGGTGTTTCGGGGAATCGGGGCACCGCAGGTCAGCTCCACGCTGCCTCGGCGTCAGTGAGACGGGGTGGACACCGGCCCCCGGGCGGCCCCCGGGGCCTATGGGCGACATCAGCGTTCTCCCGGGCCTATGGGCGACGCGCGAGCATCGGCCGTCTATGGGCGATGCGCGAGCATCGGTCGTCCGCCCGGCGCGGAAAACCGCTTGATCCACTGGCTTACGGTGCAGACATGACCACTGCGCTCCACCTGGAAGAGATCACGCCCGACAACTTCGACGCGGCCATCGGCCTGAAGGTACGCCCCGACCAGGAACACCTGGTCGCGCCGGTGGTGAAGTCGCTTGCGGAGGCGTACGTATATCCCGGCACAGCCTGGCCGCGCCTCATCGTCGACGGGGACCGGCCCGTCGGCTTCCTCATGGCCTTCTTCGACATCGACTTCGCCGGTGACGGCACGAACAACGACATCCGCTCGGGCCTGTGGCGGCTCAACATCGCGGCGGGCGAGCAAGGCCGCGGCTACGGCCGGTTCGCGGTCGAGTCCGTGGCCGCCGAGATACGCCGCCGCGGCGGCACCCGCCTGACCGCCAGCTGGCACCCCGGCGAGGACGGGCCCGAGAGCTTCTACCTGGGGCTCGGATTCCGGCTGACGGGGGAGATGAGCGGGGACCAGAGGGTCGGGGAGCTCGAACTGTAGGCCGGGGCTGATCGCGCCCGGACCGGCCGCGCCTGGACCGATCGCGCCTGGACCGATCGGGCCAGGCCGTCGGCACGCTGGCCGGGCGCGCCCAGCTCCGCCGCCGCCCTGGCCGAGTGCGCCCGGCTCCGCCGTCCGCTGCGGCGGAGCACGGCGGTGCCCCCTCGGCCGCGGCCCCGGAAGAGCGCGGCGCGTGGCTGGTCGGACGATCCCGGGCGCCTGCCCTTCCCGCGACCGGCCCCCGTCCGGATACGCCACGGTGGCCCGCTCACCCGGTGACACCTGCTCACGGACGGCTGCCTGGAGGTCAGGCGCCGGCCGTATACGCACGCCCAGCCCCTCCGCCCGGCCGACCACCGGGCCGACGGCTGGGCCGACCACCGGACCGACCACCGGACCGACCACCGGGCCGACCACCGGACCGACGACCGGGCCGACGATTGGCACGACCGGGCCGACGACTGGGAACGCCGTCCCGCTGCAACGGCATTCACGACGGCGGGGAGCTGGAGTCGCCCACGCGTGGCGAGTGCCGATCAGGTGGATCACGCGTGGACGGTATAGCCGTGCGCGCGTCACCCGCAATGGTTTAACCCGCAAGCTAAATCGGCGGCGCGCCGCTCCGGGACGTGGCGCGAAATCGCCCTATGGCGCAGCGCACGCCTTTCCGTGCCGCCGACCAGGAATCCCCGGCGGACGCCGAGCCACCGCATCGCGAAGGACACACATTCCGCTTCCCCGCCACGCGAGAGAAAGCCGCCCGACCAGGGAAAGGCGAGGCGGCCACTTCATCACTGGGTGACGGGACGCTCACGCGCGTGTTGCCGAAGTAGGAACGGAGGTTGAGAATCCGGTTCCGCTTGTGTGCCTTACGTGGCGTCACCTACCACGACTGGTGTATGCCGTGCAGCGCGCATCCATCTCAAGGAGGAGCCGCGATAGTCACCAAGAACTACACGGCATCCTTCTTGAGCAGGATGATCAACCCCGGCCGATCGCTGAGGCTATGGCCGTGACGACGACCGACTCACCGCTTCCGACGTAGGTATCCGACAGCAACGAAATGCCCCGTACGTCTTTCCCGAAGGTGCTTCTCGTCCTGCTGCCGGCGGGTCCTTCCCGATAGTTCGCACGGTCCTTTCCGTCCGATTTCGGAACGCGCTGAGGACGGTTTCCTCCCATCGTCCGACCGATGGCCGTCACCTCTCCGTCGATCCCATTCCTCGATTGATTCCCACATCGGCCGGTCCCCGGCCGATTCCTTCTCACGTCAAGTCGCAGAGCACCTGGGCACATTCGCCGTGCCCGAATTCACTCAGGGAGACTTCGTGTTCAAAAAGGCCGCACTCCGCAAGTCCGTCATATCCATCGCCGTGGTCTGCGCGGTTACGGGAGGCGGGATAACGGCATCCACGGCGATCGCCACCGCCGCCCCCACGGGCACCACGGCCTCGCCCGTCCCGGGTGACTACGGAAGCTCCGGCCAGGGCGCAGTCACCCCGGTGCACCCGGACAGACCCTCGCTGACCGCCTCCGCACTCGCCCCCAAGATCAGCCGGAGTGAGACCATCCGCCGTGCCCAGGGCTGGGTCGGCAAGGGCATCCGCTACGACTGGAACGGCAGCTACCAGGGCTACCGCACCGACTGTTCGGGCTATGTGTCCATGGCCTGGAATCTCGACGCATCGCTCACCACGGACACCTTCGGGTCCCGTGGGGTCACCGAGCGCATCAGCAAGAGCGAACTGAAGCCGGGTGACGCGCTGCTCAACAGCGCCGCGCTCGCCTCGGGCCACGTCGTGCTTTTCGAGAAGTGGGCCAATTCCGACAAGACGGCTTACGTGGGGTACGAGTTCAGCACCAGCGGTGTGCACCACCGTGAGATTCCCTATCCCTACTTCAGCGGTTACGGAACCTTCCTCCCGGTCCGCAACAAGTCCGTCGTGGACGACGCCCCCGTCGATCCGGGGATGACGGAGTTGACGGCGGGTGACTTCAACGGTGACGGGCGGAAGGACCTGGTCGCCGTCCAGGTTTCCACCGGCAAGCTGTTCCTCTACCCCAACACCGGTAAGAGCGGCCTGGACATGCTCGGCGACCGCGTCGAGATCGGTTCCGGCGGGTGGAACGGCATGAAGAACCTCACGGTTGGTGACTTCAACGGTGATGGTAAGGACGACCTTGTTGCCAGTAAGAAGGAGGACGGCAAGCTTTACCTTTACCCCGGGACGCACAAGGCCGGCCTCGGTGCTCTGGATGACCGTGTCGAGATCGGGTCCGGTGGTTGGAACGGCATGAAGGGTCTTTTCGCCGGTGACTTCGACGGCGACGGCAAGACCGACCTGGGTGCCGTCAAGACGGAAACCGGTGAGCTGTTCCTCTACCCGGGGACGCAGAAGAACGGCCTGGGCGCTCTCGGCGACCGCGTGCTGATCGGTACCGGTGGCTGGAACGGGATGAACAAGCTCGTCTCTCCCGGTGACTTCAACAAGGACGGCAAGCCGGACCTGATCGCCTCCAAGACCGAAACCGGTGAGCTGTTCCTCTACCCGGGAACGCAGAAGAACGGCCTGGCGGCTCTCGGCGACCGGGTGCTGATCGGTACCGGTGGCTGGAACGGTATTTCCGATTACGCCGGTGCGGACTTCACCGGTGACGGGATCGGTGACCTGGCGGCGGTCGCCTCCGACCCGAGGGAGACCGGGAAGCTCTATCTCTACAAGGGCAACGGCACGGGTCTGGACAGCCGCACCGAAATCGGTACCGGCGGCTGGTGACGTACTGAATCCTGATCCCTCTCCTTTCCGCGGGGCGTCCTTGTCGAGGGCGCCCCGCGTCCGTTGCCCGGTTTGCCGTGCGCTGCCGGAGCAATACCGGTGTCTGGCAGCTCGGCGGCCCGGTGGCCGGCAGTTCGGCAGTCCGGCAGCCGACTGGCCGGCAACGCCCCCGTGTCTACACAGTTCGGCCGTGTTCGAGGCGGCAAGGCCCCCTCTAGGATCCCAACATGCCTCGTGCACTGATCCTGGGCGGCACCGGTCCGATCGGGCGAGCCGCTGCCGGGCGGCTGCTGGCCGATGGGTGGCGGGTGGATGTCACCGGACGGGACCCGCGCCGCATGCCCGATGGCCTGCGCGCCGCCGGAGCCCGGTTTCTCGTGGCCGACCGGTCCGACCCTGCCCAGCTCAAGGGCGCGGTGAGAAGCGGTGCCGACCTGATCGTCGACTGCCTGTGCTACACCGCCGCCGATGCCCGCCTCCTGCTCCGGCTCGCCGAACACGCCACCTCCACCGTGCTGATCTCCAGCAGGGCCGTGTACGTAGACGCCCACGGCAACCACGCCAACTCCGCCATCCCGCCCCGCTTCGACGGCCCCGTCCGCGAGACGCAGCCCACCATGACTCCCGGCGACATGGACCACCGCTCGCCCGAGGGCTACGGCGCCAACAAGGCCGCGGCCGAGCGGACCGCGCTGGACAGCGGCCTGCCCGTCACCGTGATCCGTCCCGGACTCGTCCATGGCCCGGGCGCCGCCAACCCGCGCGAGTGGGTGCTCGTCAAAAGGATCCTGGACCGGCGCGCCACTGTGCTGCTCGCCGACGGTGGTCGCGGCGTCGTGCACACCACCGCCGCCGCGAACCTGGCCGCGCTCATCGCGACCGTGGCCGAACGGCCCGGCACCCGCATCCTCAACTGCGCCGACCCCGACGCCCCCAGCGCGTTGGAGATCTCCCGCACCGTCGCCGGGCACCTGGGGCACTCCTGGCGCGAGGTGCTGCTCGACGCGACGGCCCCCGAGTGGTTGGGGCGGACTCCCTGGGACGCCCCGCACCCGGTCGTGCTGGACATGTCCGCCGCGCACGACCTCGGCTACCGGCCGGCCGGCTCATACGCGCGGACCGTCGCCGCCGAACTGGACTGGCTCCTCCGCGCGGCCCGCACCGGCGATCCCGCCGGGATCCTTCCGGCCGCCGACGACCCGTCCTTCGCCCCGTTCCTCGACTACGCCGCCGAGGACGCCTACCTCGCCGGTTCCGCTCGCTCCTGAATGCCGGAACCGGTCGTGCCTGAGCACCGTCACTGCTCGTTCCTGAATGCCGGAACCGGTCGCGCCTGAAGACCGTCACTGCTCGTTCCTGAATGCCGGAACCGGTCGTGCCTGAAGACCGTCACTGCTCGTTCCTGGGCACCGGGCCGGTCGCGCCTGAGCACCGCCACTGCTCGCTCCTGAACACCGGGCCGGTCGCACCTGAACATCGCCACTGCTCGCTCCCGAGCACCGGGCCGGTCGGGGATGCCTGCGGCCAGGGGGTGGCCCGGCTCGGGGCGAGGACCCGCGCATGCCGGTGAGGTCGGAAGACGGCGGCGGGGCGCGTTCAGTAATGGCGCGGCCTCTCGCCGCCGGGCCCGCCCCCCCGGGTGGACCACGCCACTGTGACGACGAGACCCGGCGCCCGCGAGGCCGCGCCCACCTCCCGGTCAGCTGATGGCCTGGATCCGCTTCCAGCCCGTCGGGCCGATGACCGTGGCGTCGCCGTCCACCGGGTGACCGGCGGCGTTGGTGCCACCCTTGTAGTACAGCAGCGTGCCGCTGCCCTCGGCCGTCGTGGCCCACAGGTCCGCGACGCCGTCGCCGTTCGCGTCCGCCGCGCCGGTGACCAACGGCCGGTTGTGCGTGTCCCAGCCGCGCGCTCCGTACAGGGTGCGGTCACCGAAGGTGTGGTCGGGACGGCCGCGGTAGAGCCACACCTTGCCGTCACGGGTGTCCCGGGCGAACAGATCGGGCCGCCCGTCGCCGTCGGCGTCGCCGGCCGCCGACAGGGTCATCGCCGCCCAGCCCGCGTCGCCGATCTGGACCCTGGGCCTGAGCTGCGGCCGGGCTTCCGGGTCACCCGCGTACAGCCACAGCTTGTCCTCGTAACCCGCCACGAGATCGGGGTAGCCGTCACCGGTGACATCGCCCGCCGCGAGGATCTGAGCGTCGGTGGGCCAGCCCCGGCCGATCCGGACCCGGTCACCGAGCGAGCCCTCGCCGGTGTTGGGGTAGAGCCACACGTCGCTGCCGATGCGCGCGAGCAGGTCCTCGCGGCCGTCGCCGGTGAAGTCGCCGCGGTGGGTGATGGACGCGCCGGACCAGCCGCCCGTGCCGATGACGCGGTGGCCGCCGGTGACCCCGCCGTCGCCGAGCCCCTGGTAGAGCCGCAGCTTGCCCGCGTCGTCCACGGCCACCAGGTCCGGTTTGCCGTCGCCGCTCATGTCGCCGGGAACGGGGGCCCCACGCAGTCGGGCGAAGATCGGGGCGTGGTCGGAGTAACCGGTGGGCGGGCCGCTCGTGGGTTCGTTCTCCGACTGGTCCATCCGGGACGTGTCGATGCCGCAGTCCGCGAACCGGCTGCCGCCCGAGGCCCGGTCCCGGTCGGTGAAGAAATGATCCAGTTTGTGGAAGGAGTGCCGTTGCGCCTCGTGGTCCCACCCGTGGTAGGTGACGCCGTCTATGCATCGGTCGAAGGAATCGGTCAGGGGCTTCATGTGGGCCGCGTCCGCGTTGCGGTTGAAGTCCCCGCCGAGGACGAAGCCGGTGTTCGCGGCCGTGCCGAGGTACGCCTTCACGTTCTTGATCTGCTGGGCGGCGCGCTCGGAGTCGCCGACCGCGATGTGTGTGGTGCACACCCTGGTCGTCCAGCCCTGGACGGACGCACAGAGGATGGGCAGCGTCTGCTTGTCCTGGCCCGCCGGGTCCGCGGGCAGCATGTTGGCCGAGGAGCCGGCGGTGATGGTTCCCTTGATGGCCAGGGCGACGCCCAGCTCGCCCGTGAGGCTTCCGCGGCAGTCGGTACGGCCGTCCGGACGCGCGCCGGAGGCGTGCCGGACGTCCCAGCCGGGTCCCAACTTCGCGCGCAGCAGCTCCAGGTGGCTGCCCGGCGTGACGCCGCACACCTCTTGCAACATGACCACGTTGGCCTGCCGCTCGTCGACCAGTCGCCTGATCTGTTCGACCTTCTGCTCCGGCTCGTTGCGGTACGGGCAGTAGCCCGCCTCGCCCCGATTGCCGCCCGCTTCACCGCAGATGTTCCACGACACCACCCGAATCTCGGGCTGCACAGGACCGGTGGCGGCCACAGGGACCGACGTAGGGGCTGGAGCGGCAGCGGTGGCAGGAGTCGCCACGGTGGCAGGAGCCGCCACGGCCAAGGGAACGAAGGCAACGGACACGGCGACAGTGCTCGTGCCCGCGACCAGAGCCCGGACAAGACCGGGTATGTGTGAGTGACGTCTGTTCATAGCCCCTTCGCGATCATCATTGACCGCCGGGCGCGGCACCGGACCATACTCCAGGGCACGGGCCGACCTTCCCGGCACGGAGCGCACCGTGCGCCGGTGCGGAATTCTATGGCCAGGGCTGATGGCGGCGGATTTGGCGACGGGCTGGTCGTCGGTCGGGTTGGGCGACGGCGGCGGTGGGGCGTTCGTCGGGTAGCCGGGTAGCCGGGTAGCCGGGCGGGTGGTGGCCCGTCGGCGCGTCCTGGCCAACGAAACGAAGCGGCCACGCCGACGGACGACCGCCCAAGGCGGCCCGCCACCCGGGACCGAGACGCACCCCGGCCGTTCGGGGACCCATGATCGTCCGGCAGGTTCCGCGACCATCCGGCAGGCCCCGCGCCCGACAAAGACCCCCGTCACCTGGGCAATTCACGCAGCGCGTTGGTCGCGCAGTGCACCTCGCCGCCGCCGAGGTGGGCCCAGGAGAAGTTCTCCACCCAGTGGGTCCGGACGCCGTTGGCGGTCAGCCGCCGTTCCGTCTCCGCCCGGAACAGGTCCCGGCCACGCACGCGCGGGCCGTGCGGATCGGGCGCGGCGAAGTCCCGGGCGGTCAGCGACAGGCCGTTGACGATCGCGGGCGAGAAGGCGAGGTGCCGACGGGGCAGGCCGCCGCCCTGATCGACCCGGAGGTACAGCGTCGGCAGCCGGACGATCTCGTCGGCCCCCAACCCCGTCGCCCGCAGCAACACCTTGAGCTGGCGGTCGATGTGCCGGGCGGCGTCCTCGCTGTCGCCGGTCCGGGCGTCCAGGGCCAGGAACTCGTCGATGGTCGGCTTGAACTCCGACGCCGTGCCCGCGAACAGCCGCTGGCCACCCTGCCCCGCCTTCCGCGCCTGCCGGAGCAGGCCGACGGCCAGCCGGGGATCGGAGACGGCCAGGGTCCAGCCGCGGGCGTTGTCCGCCCGCACGACGTGCACGGTCTCGTCCGCGTGCCCGACCACCAGCCAGGACGTGTCCAGCACCACCGGCGGCTGCTGGCCCTGCGCGTGCAGCATGCGGACGAAGGACGGGTCGGGGCGGCGCTGCGCGCTGCTGCCGTAGACGATCCGGCCCTTCGGGAAGCCGGGGTACGGGGGCAGCGATTCGACGTTGCCGGTGTAGTTGAGCAGGTCGTCCACGGTGTGGTCGCGGTGCGGCGTGTACTGCTGGACGACGCCCACGCCCGGCCCGCGCAGGTCCCGGTACAGCAGCCGGCCCGCGCGGCGCAGGCTCTCCGCCTTGCCGTCCGCGGACCGCCAGTGGTTGGGGGAGCGCAGCAGGATGCGCATGGTGTGCGGGCCGGTGGGCGTGGGCCGGGTGACGTACGCGGGCTCGACGATGTCCTGACGCCAGACGTCCCGCCACCACTGCGAGGTACCGGGCTGGAAGCGCAACTCGCCGTCCTTGAGGCCGGCGGCCCGCGTCGCCGCGCGCAGGGAGTCGGCGAACTTCCGCCACTGGCCGGGTTTCCGGTCCGCCACCCGGACTTCGACCGGCTGCCCCTTGCCGGGGCCGGGCGCGGCGGCGAAGACGTGCCGGGCGCGCTGGAGGTCGTTCTGAAGGAGAACCGGCGCCACCCGCATGGCCAGGCGGGCCTCACCGCGACGGGCTCCGTCGGCCACGACCAGCGAGAACGTCACCCGGCCGTCCCAGCGCCGCGGGTCCCGTACGATGTGGCGGCCCTCGACGGCGAGCCGTACCCCGCGCCGCAGCTCCCGGGCGGTCAGCCGGTCGTCGTCACCGAGCGCCACCAGACGCCCGTCGCGTTCGACGAAGACGCGGACGTACAGCCGCTGCGCCCCGGGTACGACGATGCGTCCCGAGGCACTTTCTCCCACCCGCATCGGGGCGACCCGCAGCGGAGTGAGGTCCTTGACGTCCTCCGGCCCGTTGACGACCTCGTCCGCCGCGTCGTTGCACGCGGCCAGCCGCTCGTCCACGGCCACGTCCAGCCGGTCCAGATCGCCGGGGCGCAGCCGGCAGCGCCGGGCGTCGTCGTCCAGATTGGGCAGGAAGACCGTTCCCTGCGGCGCCAGCAGCTCCGGGCGCGGCGGCGCGGAGGCGCCCGCGACGGGAGCGGGGACGAGAACGGCGGCGATGACGGCGGCGCAGAGCGGGGCGACGAGAGCACTCCGGGGGACCCGCGGACGGGATCGGTGCGGGTGCGGATGGCTATGGGGTTGATGCTGGATATGGGGTTGATGCTGGGTATGGGGCTGATGTTGGCTTTGGGCCTGCGTCTGCTTCCGGCTGTACCTGTTGTCCCCACTGCCCCTGTTGTTCCCACCATCCCTGTTATTCCCACCGTCCCTGTTGTTTCCGATATCCCCGCTGTCCCTGACGTTCCGCATGGGCATCTCCCTTCTCTCCCTTGTCCTGCTTGTCTTGATTGCCGCGTTGCCGCGTTGCCGCCTGTTGTGACCTGGCCGCCTGTTGGCGCCCGCTGACGCCCGTCGGTGCGTGCATCGCGGCGGGAGGTGATCCGTTTGTTTACGGTCACCACCGTCCCGCGGCGGCCACTTCGGCGCGTCGTGCGCCGGGGCGAACGGCGGTGAACCTTTCGATGCAGCCCCGGTCGATGCCGCCTCCGCCCAGGGGAGTACCGGGGGCGGGGCTGTCGGGATCCGGGCTGTCGGGGTCGGGGACATTGGGGACGAGTGGACGCCGACGTGCGGGCCCGGCTGGAACCGCTGCGCGGGGAGCTGGTCGGACTCGTCGACCGCGGCTGGTTACGGAAGCCACCCGGCAGGCGGTTCACCACCCGCCTATGGCCGACAGACGCCGATCACATACTTCGCCCTGCATGGCAGATCGTTGCCAGTGGGTGGGGAGCGGTCCGACTCTCCTGCTGAAATGCGCGATAGAAGTTCCCCATCACCGCGGCAACCGGCGCGTGGCGGGCCAGGAGCGCCGCGACTGATGCCGGAACCTCCTCCGGTGGCAGTCCTTGGGCGCACGCCTGCACGAACGCCTTGCGTTCTTCCGGTTCGTGTCCGTAGAGAGCGACGGCCAGCCAGTTCACGAGGTGCGTGAGGGCGTAGCAGCGGTCGTAGGCGTGGTGCTGGTCGAAGAAGTCGGCCTCGTCCTGTGTGAGGTCGAAGCGGGAGGAGATCGCGAGGCCGTAGTCGGTGAAGAAGAGTTGCCGGCCGTCGGTGAGGATGTTCTCGAAGTGGGCGTCGAAGTGCAGAAGTCCGCGGTCGTTCATGAACGAGATGCCGGCTCTCAGCTCGTCGTCGACCATGTCGCAGGCCCGCTCGGCTGCCTCGTCGCCGGCCTCGATCTGGACGCTCAGCCAGTCGTGCAGGTTCTGCGGGATGTATTCCAGGAACAGCACGAGGCTTGCCGTGGACTGGCGGAGAGCTTCGATCCGCCGACGTATCGCTGATCCGCCTCCCCAGTAGGCGACGGCTCGGTCCACATCGGCCAGTTCCTCGGGCAGCGGCCGGCCGGAGTCCTGTATTACCCGCCAGTGGTACATCAGGGGAAAGCCCTCGTATTCTCCCGCGACCACCCAGTTCGTCGTCATGGTGTGCGCGGCCAGTTCCCGCCAGGCCCCGAACCCTGGGCTGCCGATGGCGCCGATGCCGTAGTGGCAGAAGGCCGGGAGTCCGAACAGATTCGCGGTGGAGTGAACATGCTCCGGCCGTCGCTCCAGATCGGTCAGCCGTACCTGCTTGACGAAGACCCGGGTTCCTTCGACCTCCAGCAGGACCGTCTTCCCTCCGATGCCGGACCTCAGCGGTGTGCCGGCGTCCACGAACTCGCCCAGACCGCGGTCACTGCGCAACGCCAGCGATGTGGAAACGGCGCCATGGGCGGCCAGACGAGCATCACGGGACATATGACGAGCATCGCGGGACATATCAGGACCCTTCACTTACGCCTCCAACCATGCCCCGCCTCGTATTCATGGGCTTCAGCAGACACCGGAACGGGGCCAGTAGCCACCCCTGCCCCACATCCCACCGACTCTGCCTAAGCTCCCGCCATGAACAACACCACCACCCCTGCCATACGCATCAGACCCGGCAGCCTGGACGACGCGCCGGCCGTGCTGGACCTGCTGGACTCCGCGGTGACCTGGATGAACAGTCGCGGCAACACCGAACAGTGGGGCACGACGCCGTACTCGCGGAAGCCCGGTGGGGTGGCGCGGATCGAGCGGTACATGACCGAGAACACCCCCTACATCGCGGAGTGGCACGGGGCGCCCGTCGGAGCCCTGGTCCTGGACTCCGGTCCCAGCCCCCAGATGCCGATCGCGCCCGCCGGGGAACCCGAGCGGTACGTCCGGCTCCTGGTCTCCGACCGGCGGCACGCCGGCCAGGGCATCGGGGCGGCGCTGCTGGCCCACGCCGCGGAAGAGACCCGGCGGGCCGGCGTGGAACTGCTGCGGGTGGACTGCTGGGCGGGCGGCGGGGGCGAACTCGTCGCGTTCTACGAGCGCAACGGTTTCACTCCCACCGATCGTTTCCTGTCCGGGACGTGGCCGGGGCAGGTGCTGGCCCGACGGGTCGGCTGATGACGAGGAGGGCGGGGTGGTCTTCGGCCACTCGCTCGTCGGTGTCCCCACCTCGTCCATGTCCCCACCTCATCCATGTCCCCACCTCGTCCGTGTCCCCACCTCGTCCATGTCCCCATCTCGTCCGTGTCTCCATCTCGTCCATGTCCCAGCGCCGTCTCTCCTGGGGGACCGTGCCCACGTGCGGAGGGGCGGTGCTGTCGCCCGCTCCTGGTCATGGGCGGGGACGCGTACATTGCTCATCAGAGTGCCTCGGCAAGGGCCTGAAGGCGCATGACGGATCTGTCGATGCGATGCCGGGTGCCGAGAGCTGGTGCCTGACGACCCCCGTAGCGGGTCGGTAATGAGCAGATGTGGCATCGAGCGGATGTGGCAGCGAGCGCGCGACTTCCGGGGGGTCCTGTAGTCGAAGTGGCGTCGTTCGACCGGTCCCGGTCGGCCGGCGTCACCCTGACGGCGGACAAGGGCCGGGGCGCATCGTCGGTGGGGAGGGCGCGATGAGCATCACCGGTGTCTTGAGTGTGGCCAGCGCGTTGGCGGCTGTCGTGGCGGTGGTGCTGTCCGTTCGGCAGGTGCGGCTGATGTCACGTCAGAGCCTGCTGCCCGTGGTCCTGGAAGCGTTCAGGGAGGCCCGCAGCCGCGAGTGGTTCGATGCCCGCGATTTCATCTACGAGCGGCTGGCCGCCGAGTGCTCGCCCGAACGGGGCGTGTCACAGCAACCGCCCGAAGCCCGCGTGGCCCTGCGCAAAGTCGGGTTCCTCTTCGACAACTTCGGCCTGCTCATCGCTCATGGCGTGGTACCGGAGGAAGTGGTCATCGGCTTCTTCGGTTCGCTCGACGAGATCTGGCACATCATGGAGCCCTACGTCCGCAAAGAGGCGGAGCTCCGGGGGATGGGCTACATGGTCTTCTTCGAGGATCTCGTCGTCCGTTCCCGGTCGCGCTCGACCAGGGATGTCCGCAAGGCGCTCGGTCTTCGCACCATCGGTACCGTCCGCTGACCTCTTCTCGTATGAGGGGTGACCGTGGACGGGGCTCGGGCAGCATTACGTGAGGACAGTTCGTGATGAGGCTCGGGGGTGGTGAAGTGGCCACAGGTTTGCCGGCCGCGGCAGGACAGGGTGATGCCGACCGGCCGGGCACCGAACCGGAGCTCCCTGTCGGCGACACGGCACGCGCGCGAGGCGCGACGAGCCCCCGTCCGGAGAACGGCCCGAGTCCTCGTCCGCAGAACGGCGCGAGCCCCCGCGCGGACGACGGCCCGAGCCCTCGTCCGCAGAACGGCGCGAGCCCTCGCCCGGACGACGGCACGACCGCCCACTCGGACGGGCCCGGGCCTGCGGCCGGCCACCCGTCCCCCGCACCACGGCACAGAGCGGGAAACGACGGCGAGGCGGCCCCACCCGACGACAACGACGCCCCACCCGACGACGCCGACCCCCCACCGACCACGACCGGTGGACGCCTCGCACGATGGCTGCGAACGGTTCCGGGGCTCGCCGCCTCCACCATCGTCACCACACTGGCGGCAGCCGCCACCACGGCGATGCTCACCGGGGCGTTGCACCTGTGGCCCGAATCGACGCAGGTCGCCCTGTCCGTGGAGACCGACCCCATGCGCCTGGACGCCGACGGGGACCGCGTCCAGCTGATTCCCGCCCGGCGATTCGACGGCAGCGCGCCGAAGGACGGGTGCGCCGGTTTGTGGGCCTGGGCGCGGGCGCGGGGAGGCGTGGACGAGGACCGGACGAGGATGCAGATGACGGTGACGAACAGTGGCGCGCACACGGTGCTGATCACCGGCATGCGGGCCGAGGTGGTCTCCCGTAAGCCCGTTCCCCCCGTCGTCGAGGCCGCCTGCCGCGCCCAGGGGATGGCGAAGGTGTACTCCGTGGACATCGATCTCGACAAGCCGCAGCCGCACGCCGTCTACGACAAGAACGGCAAGGCCCTCCGCCCCGACTTCACGGTGGCCGCCGGGGACCTGGAGACCTTCCTGATCACGGCCAGCGTCACCCGGGGCGCCGTCCAGTGGAAGCTCGCCGTCGATCTCGTCGAAGACGGTCACCGGCGCACGGTCGTCGCGGACGGTGACGGGAAGCCGTTCACCACCGTGTCCCGCCCCGCCGGTCTCACCACCTGGGAGCTGGATCCCCACGCGGGGGACTGGCAGAAGTCCGCCGATGGCGGCGGCACCCCCGCGGGCCGGCCGGGCGGTGCGTCATGACCGCGCGGGCGCCCCGGCGCACGCTGGGCAAACGCACCGTCGGCGCCGTCCTGGCCGCGGCCGTGGCGGTGGGCGCCCTGCTCTGCGTCGTCGTCCTGCGGCTCGGACAGGGAGACTCCGCCGCGCCGCCGCGGCAGAGCGCGCCTCCCCGTCCGCACGCGCTGCCGCGGGACGTGGCCGGCGAACGCGTCACCTCGGTGGCGGCGGGCAACGGCGGCGTGGTCTACGGGACCGAGGCCGGCAGCGTCTTCGTCACACCGGCGCACGACGGCCCGAATGACGGCCCGAATGACGGGCTGAACGACCGGACGCACGACGACCAGTACGACCGCACGCACGACGCCCCGCGCGACCGCCCGCGACGGATCACCGGCGTGGACGGACGCGTGGTGAACCTCGCCTTCGACCCCACCGGCCGGTGGCTCGCGGTCGCGGGCGCCCGCGACGAACTCGCCGTCGTGGACACGGCCCACCCGACCTCCCCCGTCATCCGCCGCCGCACCCGGACCATCTCGTCGCTGGCGCAGGGCATCGTCATGCCGGACCGGCTCGCCGTCGACCCCTCCGGCAGCCGCGTCGCGGCGCAAACGGACGGAATCGGCGTGTACGACCTGCGCGGCAGCCGTCCCCCGCGGTGGCTGGATCTGAGCTACGAGTGTTCCAGCGCGCACGACATGGCCTTCGTCGGCACCGAGTTCGTCGCGGCGTCCGGCACCTGCGCGCACGTCTGGGACGCCGCCACGCTGCGCATGCGGCGGCAGGTCGTCTTCCCCGGCACGGGCTTCGCCGCGATCGGTCACGACCGCATCCTCTACGGGACGTTCCGCCACGCCCGGCTGCTGGACTACCACGCGACGAGTCCGCTGCCGAGCGCCTCGGCCGCTCCCGGCGAGCCCCGCCCGGTGCTCGGCGACATCATCGCCGACAAGACCATCGGCAACCGGCGCAGCCCCATCCGCCCGGTGGCCGACGACGGCCGCGTCGTGGCGGTCCTACAGGACACCCGGCTCATCTTCTGGGAGCCCGCCACCCGGCGGACGCTCACCGCCGTCACCCTGCCCTTCCCCGCCATCTGCCCGTCGTCGGCGAAGCCCAAGATCCCCGCGCAGTTCACCACGTCCTTCTCCGCGGACCACAAGACCTTGGTGATCAGCGGTTTCTGCCCGCCCTACAACAACATCGAGTCGAATTCCGAGGAGGGACGGCGGCTTTCCACGTACCGGCGCTGGGCGGTCGCCTATCCGTCGCCGTGAGAGGGCGAAGGGTCCGTATGCCTCGTGGGTCGGCTTTCGTTCGGAGCGAGCCGATCGGCGCGATTGTCCGGAAAAGGGCAGGGGAGCGCCCGCCTCCGCGTCTACGCTGCGTTCTCCGAAGGTGACGCGTTCTCCGAACGTGACGCGTGCACCGGGCGTGACGCGGTGCGCCGGGGCGGGTTGTTCGCCGGTGGCCGCCACGCGGGACCGTCGGCCCGGGGCCCGTTTCGCCAACGCCCCTGCCGGAGGGATTCCTTGTGGCTGACACCGTTGTGGATGTGACCGACGCGACCTTCCTGACGAAGGTGGTGCAGGCTCCCGGCCCGGTCCTCGCCGTCTTCCGCGCCGAGTGGAGCGGGGTCTGCCGGGCGCTGGACCCCGTCCTGGCGGAGGTCGCCAAGGAGTACGCGGACCGCTTGACCGTCGCCCGGCTCGACATCGACCAGAGCCCCCAGACGCCCCCGAAGTACAGCGTCACCGCGATCCCCACCCTGCACGTGTTCAAGGAGGGGAAGGTCGTCGCCACCCGGATCGGGCCGTCCAGCAAGAGCGACGTGGTGAGGCTGGTGACGCCGCACCTGTGACCGGCCGGGGCCGGGGGCCGGTCCTTGTCCGTCCTGGTGGCGCATGGCGTCCGCGGGTGACGGCAGCCTGCCGGGGCCGCCGATGAGCGCCAGCCGCACTGGGAGACGGTTTCGCTCCCTGGGCCGTTCTCACGGTCGTTCTCACGGCCATCCTCACGGTCGTCTCCACGCGGGTCCGGCCGCCGGGAATCTCGGGGCGGAGGTGGACGGTTCCGGGAAGGCCCACGAGCAGCTCATTCCGCCCATTCCGCGCGGGCGCACCCGTGGGGCGGCGCGTACGGTGAGGGAGGATCTCGGTGCGGCCGTGCGTTCCCGGCCATCTGCGGCGAGGCCCTGACCTGCGGCCACCTACGAGTACGAGGCGAGAGCGCAGCCCATGCCGATCCGTGCCGACAGTCGGCTCCACACCGTTTCCTGGGGGCGGGTGCTGGGCGGGCTGCGGGCGGGCGGCGGTCCGCTCGGTCTGCTGGAACGGATCGGGGCGCGGTCCCAAGGGGCGCTGACCCGGCTGGACCTGGGCACCTTCCGGCCGTTCCTGGTCACCCACCCCGACCACCTGCGGCACGTGCTGCGTGACCATGGCGAGAACTACCGGCGCGGCACGGCGATGTGGAAGGCGCTGGGCCGGCTGACGGGGCTGGGCATCACGGGCGAGGGGCCCCAATGGAGGGCCAGCCGCGAGGTCTGGCACCGGGGCCTGTCGGGCGGGGCCGCGCACGCCCTCGCCGACCGGATGGTCCCCTCGGTCGCCGACGCCGTGGCGGACCTGGCGGTGCGCGCCGCGGCGGGGGCGCGGGTGGACTCGGTGGCGGAGATGACCCGCATCGTGCTGCGGATCATCAACCCGGTGCTCTTCGGCTCCCGCATCCCCCAGTCGCAGTGCGACCGGCTCGCCGCGGCGGTCGCCGTCGCGTTCGACTCGTTGCTGTGGCGAATGGCGGCGCCCTTCGTCCCGTTGGCGGTGCCGATGCCGGGCGACCGCGCGTTCCGGCGCGCCACCGCCACCGTCAACGAGATCCTGCTCCCCCTGGTCCGCCGGGCACGGCGGGAGGGGGGCGGCGGCCCGGACCTGATGAGCGCCCTGCTCGACGGCCGCGACGCCGACGGTCGGCCGCTCGCCGACGAGCAGGTCGTCCAGGACGTGGTGGCGCTGTTCGTGGCGGGCTCGGAGTCCAGCGCCCTCACCCTGACCTGGGCCTGGGTAGCGCTCGCCGGGAACCCCGAGGTCGCGGCACGCGTCCGGCGGGAGGCCGACGAGGTGCTGGGCGGCGGTGCCGCCCGGCCGGAACATCTGCGCGCGCTGGTCTACACCCGGCAGGTGGTGGCCGAGGTCTGCCGCCTGTACGCGGTGGCGTGGGCGGTGCCGCGCACGGCCGCGGCCGGGGACGTCATCGACGGGGTGCGCATCCCGCCCGGCGCCACGCTGGTGATCTCCCCGTACCTGACCCACCGGCTGCCCGCCTTCTGGGAGCGGCCCCTGCGCTTCGACCCCGGACGCTTCACCAAGGACGGTGTGCGGGGCCGGCACCCGCTGGCGTACCTGCCCTTCGGGGACGGGGCGCACCAGTGTGTGGGCCAGTCCTTCTTCCTCCAGGAGGCGGCCTTGATCATCGCCACGATGGCGAGCCGCTTCGACATCGCCGTACCCGGCCGGGCCGAGCCCCGGGCAGCGGTGGCGCTGCGGCCCCGGGAGCGGGTGGATCTGGTGATCACACCGCGCCGGTGAGGGGGTATGGGGGTTCGGGGGTGATATGCTGGGCTCGTGGTGCTTTGACGTCGTTCCCTCTGAGGTTCCCGGCATCGCGTCTGCGAATTCGGGACGGCCGACTGGACGCGGCTCCACCGGACGCGGCCCCACCGAACGCGCCTCACTGAACGCCTGGCCCGATGGCCGCCCCGTCCGGTGTCAGAACCGATCCCACCACCACGCGATGGACGGAATCGGCGGCGGTACGTCGGTCCGCGGCGCGGCCGACGTGAAGGAGCCGGTGGTGTGGACGGCCCCGGGGTGGCGGCCGTCGGGGTTGGTGTAGCGGCCGGCGTGCAGGCCCCATTCGAGGTTGCCGCGGATCAGGTGGGAGAGGTGGTCGAGGTGGCGCCGCAGCGGCTCGCCGGCCCGGGGCAGCACCTGGTCGCGCAGCCGGACGAAGCGCAGGGTCAGCCGGTCGCACAGCTCCACCGCCGCGGCCAGCGCCGCTTCGAGGCCGAGGCCGTTCTCGGCGGCCAGGATGTCGACGAGGTTGAGCCGGCACCGTGAGGGCCGGGGGTCGCGGGCGGCCAGCCAGCGTTCCTTGCCGTAGGAGAACAGGTCGTCGTCGAAGGCGGCGGTGGTGACGGCCAGTTCGCTCAGCGCGCGCACCGCGGGCGCGTCCAGCGCGGCGCCGGGTATCTCCGCCCCGTCGATGATCTCCATCCAGCCGGTGGTCGCCGTGCCGGCCGCGGTGTGCTGGCGCAGGTGGGCGTAGTCGTTGAGGGACGGCGTACGGTTCCGCAGCCGGCAGCCGAACTCCCAGGCCACCCCGAGGAACCAGGCGCGGTGCCCCTCGACGACACGCCTGACCTGCACGGGTGTGCCCGCGGCGCGGCACCGGGCCGCCAGGTCGTCCACCGCCGCCAGGAAGGGTTCCCCGGCCGGGCCGAGCGCCGCCCCCGGGGCCTCCAGGGTTCGTACGATGCGGGCGGCGACGTCGGTGAAGGCACCGCCACGGGCACTGGCCGGGCCCTCGTCACAGTGCAGGTCGTCGAAGGCGAACATCAGCACGCACCAGTCCACGGCGAGCTGGAGCCGGTCGGCCGGTGCCCGGGGCATGATCCGGCCGTAGAAGCCGCCGCAGTCGTTGCCGGTCATGCGGACGCGCTGCGCGCCCCGGCGGCACAGGCCGTAGCCGTTCAGCCAGGTGGCGGCCCGTGCGTTCAGCTCGTCGGCATCGGGGTGCACGGCGGTGGGCAGCGGGCAGAACCGCGGCGGCACGACCACCCGGAGCGGGGCGCCGGGAAGTTGGTCGTCGGCGGGCCCGTCGTTGGGAAGTCGGTTGTCGGCGGGCCGGTTGTCGGCGGACCGGTCGTCGGCGAGCTGGTTGTCGGCGAGCCGGGCGTCGGCGAGCTGGTCGCAGTGGACGGCCGTCGCGGTGGCCAGGACGTCCTCGCCCATGCCGTTACGGCAGCAGGGCGCGGGTGAGCGCCTTGGCGGCGGCGGTCACGTCACCGGTGGCGGTGGCGTCGAAGACCGTGCCCTGCGCGGGAAGCGGGCTGGTGCCGAAGGCGTCCTTCAGCGCGTTCCGCACGCCGGGGCTTGCGGTCAGGGTGGCGGCGCCCCGCGCCGTGCCCTTGGCCACGTCGACCTTGGTCTTCTCCGGGTGGAAGGCGAAGCCGAAGAGCTCGACCGGCTGCTGCCGCCCTCGGCCGGACCCGGCCCCTTCCGTGGTCGGCGTGCCGGTGGCCTTGTGGGAGGCGAAGTCGAAGGTCAGACCGGTGAAGGTGACGGTCTTGCCGGCGGACTTCTTGGTGAAGGTGAGAGCGCCGTCGGTCGGCACCGATCCCTTGCCGAGATCGACGGCGAACGAGCCCTTGGTGATCGGCAGCCGCACACACCGACGCCCGCCGACATCGGCGGTGCTCGCCGGGCCCTTGGCCCCGAGCTCGACGCCTTGGTCGGCCAGCGCCTTGGTCACGGCCTGGGTCGGGCACAGCTCGGCCTGGCCCCGGGTGACCTTGACCTGCGGGGCGGGCAGCACGCTCGGTGTCACCCCCGCCGCGGCCCCGGCCCAGGACAGCACGCACCCCGCCGCGGCCACCCCACAGCCCGGCAGGACGAAACGGCTCCAACGTCGCGACGACATGACGACTCCCAACACCCCGAGTCAGGCGATACCGGCGACTTCCTCCACCGCGCGGGCCCGCTGCCCCGACGGCCGGCCCTTCCACGCGACCACGCCACGGGACCGGCCACGACCACAGGTGGGCCATTCGGGCGACGAATCCCTTCGGGGCGGTAGGCCGCGCGGGAGGGGCCCCGACCACACGCGGGCCGTTCGAGCGACGAACCCTTTCGGGGCGGTAGGCCGCGCGGGAGGGGCCCCGGGGCATCTCCGGCCCTTTTCCCGCCGTACGCGCCATGCTGCGGTAACTGACTGGTATGCCCCTGTTCGCGCCTGATGCGGGCTGCCAGGCTCCGTACCCCGGTCCGCCGAGGTTCGGCGCCTCCCCGTGAGCGAACCGGACCACAGGTGTGCGAGGTGCCCGGGTTCACCCCGGACACACTGAGCGAAGGGAGCAACCGTTGACCGTTTCACCGCGTGGCACGGCCCAGCCCGCGACGCCGCTCACCAGGGACCTGAACGCCGCCGTGGCGGCACTGCTGCCCAAGGAGGACGAGGAGGCCGAGCTCGCCCGGAAAGGCCAACTCGTGGCGCTCCCCGAGGACTTCACCGTGGAGCGCGACGGCGGGCACCTCCCGGCGTGGAGCCTGGAGCCGTACACGTTCCTGACCGGGGACGCCCCGGACACGGTGAACCCCAGCCTGTGGCGCAACGCGAAGCTGAACATGGTCACCGGCCTGTTCGAGGTCGTGCCCAACGCGGTGTACCAAGTGCGCGGGATGGACCTCTCCAACATCTCCTTCCTGGAAGACCCCCGCGGCATCTCCCCGGAGATCGTCGTGGTCGACCCGCTGATCAGCGAGGAGTGCGCGGCAGCCGCCTTGCGGCTGTACCGCGAGCACCGGGGCGCGCACCGCGTCATCCGCGCGGTGATCTTCACCCACTCCCACCTCGACCACTACGGCGGCGTGCTGGGCCTGTTCGAGAACAGGACGCTGCCCGACCGGGTGGACATCATCGCTCCGGAAGGCTTCCTGGAGCACTCGGTGAGCGAGAACGTCTACGCCGGCAACGCCATGCAGCGCCGGGCGATGTTCATGTACGGGCCCCTTCTGGAGCGCTCCCCCCAAGGGCAGGTGGACGCCGGGCTGGGCAAGAGCATGTCCGCGGGCTCCTCGGGCCTGCTGCCCCCGACCTGCACCGTCACCTCCGACATCGCCCGGCCCGGCAACGTGGTGGCGTTCGGACCGGTGAACCTGGAGTTCCAGCTCACTCCGGGCACCGAGGCCCCGGCCGAGATGAACTTCTACCTGCCCGACGTCGAGGCGCTGTGCATGGCGGAGAACGCCACCCCGACCCTGCACAACCTCTACAGCCTGCGCGGCGCGCAGGTCCGCGACGCCAAGGCGTGGTCGCGGTACCTGAACGAGTCGATCGAGTGGTACGGCAGCCGTTCCGAGACGCTGTTCGCCTCCCACTTCTGGCCCCGCTGGAAAACGGAGGGCGGCGACGAGATCGTGTCGTTCCTGACCAGCCAGGCGGACCTGTACCGGTTCCTGCACGACCAGGCGCTCCGGCTGGCCAACCACGGCCGGACGATGACCGAGATCGCCGAGGACCTCGACCGCGCGGTGCCCGAGAGCCTGGCGCGCCAGTGGTTCAACCGCGGCTACTACGGCACCGTCAACCACGACATCAAGGCCGTCTACCAGCGCTACCTGGGCTGGTACGACGGCAACGCCGCCCACCTGCACACCTTGCCCCCGGAGCAGGCCGGCCCCCGCTACGTCGAAGCCATGGGCGGACCGGCCAAGGTCGTCGAGCTGGCCCGGCAGGCGTTCGGCAACGCCAAGAGCGCCCACGACTACCGCTGGGCGGCCGAACTGCTCAGCCACGCCGTCTTCGCCGACCCCGCCAACGAAGAGGCCCGCACGCTGGAGGCGGACGTCCTCGAACAACTCGGCTACCAGGCCGAGAGCGGCCCGTGGCGCAACTTCTACCTGGCCGCCGCCCACGAACTGCGCACCCGGCCCGCCGACGGCACCAGCACCCACGACCTGCCCTCCCCGCAGATCATCACCCAGCCCGTGCTGGAGGCCATGCCGCTGGACATGCTCTTCGACTACCTCGGCGTCCGCCTCAACGGCCCCGACGCAGCCCGCTACACGCTCACCCTGGGCCTCACCCTCACCGGCGGCCTGCCCGACGACCCCACCCGGTGCGTGGTCCGGCTCCGCAACGGCGTCCTCGTCTACACCGCCGGCCTCATCGCCCCGGAGCACGCGGACGCCACCTACACCCTCACCCGCTCCGGCCTGAACCTCCTCGCCATCGGCCAGACCACCCCCGACCAGCTCGCGGCCGACGGCGACCTGACCGTCACCACCGGCACCATGGACCCGCTGAACACCCTCAACGGGCTGCTGGAGACCTTCGAGTACTGGTTCGGGCTGAGCACTCCCTGACGTGCGGCGGTGCAGGGCCGTCCCGGTCGGTCGCCGGGGCGGCCGAGCCCGGGGCGGCCTGGTCGCCCGGGGGCCTGGTCGCCCCGGCTGGTGGCTCGGCGCGAGCATAAGCCCGGGCGAACGGCCGCCCGCATCCCGCGTTCCGCGGCCGGTTTCACGGCCGTTCCAAGCGTGGCCGTTCCGAGCGTGGCCGTTCCGAGCGCGGCCGTTCCGAACGTGGTAGGTCCGAGCGTGGCCGATCCGAGCGTGGCCGATCCGAGCGTGGCCGTTCCGAACGTGGTCACGTCCGCGTCACAAGGCCTCGAAGCGCAGGTCACTGAAGCGCGCGGTGAATCCCTTCCCGTCAGGCGAGGCACACATGAGGCCCGCCTGGGCGGCGGCGCCGGGAGGGAAATAGGCGAGGCGGAGCAGCGTCTCGGGGGGCTGCTCGCCGACGCCGTAGTGGAGGAAGACGTGATCGCCCTGCCGCCGCATCTCGATGGTGACCCGCTTGGGGGCAGGGACGTTCTGGCTCAGGGGAACGACGTTCCAGTCGGAGAAGGCGCGGGTGACGACCGCGCTGAGCTGCTGCTGCCCGTCGACGTATTCGATGCCGGTTTTGATCCAGTTCTTCTCGTCCAGGCGCAGAAGGAGACCGGCTTGGTCGTACTGCTCGCGATATTCGCCCGCGAAGGTGACCCGCATCCGGAAACTCGCCGGCACGGGGCGCAACAGCGCGTGACCGGTGTCGCGCACGAATCCGTAGTGGGTCGTAGCCCAGAAATCGGTGTCGGGGTCGGTGGTGATCTCCACCTGTTCCTCGCGGGCGGACCACTGGGCGGGCGGATTGAGCCAGGCCCAGTCGGTGTGACCGAAGCAGGCAGGGGATTTCATGAGGCGTCCTTGGTGAATCGTGAGCTGCGCGGCGGAGGGAGACAGCCGAGCAGACATTGCAGCTCTCCTTCATCGCGGCTCTCCGAGCGGGGGCGGCATCGCGAGCCGTGCAATGAGCGCCCGCGGGACAGGCGTCACGCACCCGCCCGGGCGCGGTCGCTGCAAGATCTTGCCTTTGTTTCTTGAAGCTTGCAATGGATTTGCTGCAAACTTGCCATCACTTTCTGAGGCCGGATGCCGCCTCCGCTGTGTCGGCTTCGTCGGCGTGACACATCGGTGACGTGTGACGAGCCCCGCCCCTCAGGCGAACCGCAACGAGATCACCGTGCTCGTAGCCTGCGGATGCTCTCCGGGCCGCCAGCCGCTGGTCAGCGCTGCCATGGCCGCCGGGTCGTCACCGGCAGGTGTGGCCACCGCCGCCGAGCCGGCACCGGTAGTCGCCGTCACCGCCACCGAATCGTCACCACCTACTGACCCACCATCCACTGACCCACCACCTGCCGTAGACCCTGAATCCCGTGTCGTCCGAATCACCGTTGGACCGCACGGCTCGTCCACGGGCAGGCTGGTCGTATGACAGATCGGTCGACGGATCGGTCGACGGATCGATCGGCGAGTCGATTCACGCGAGACGACCTTGTAGCCCGTTTGATCCGCGCCGGTGAGCTGGAGATATCGGGTGAGGACCTGGACGAGGCCGCGACGTACTTCGACACGGAGAGGTTCCGTTTCCACGGGCCGGACGGCTTCGAATCCGACTACGACGGGCTCAGCGCCTACTTCGCCGCGGTGCGCGAGGCCTTCGACGACCGGTCGATCCGGCGCGGCGTCGTAGTGGCCGAAGGCGACCACATCGCGTGCCAGACCTGGATCGAGGGCACCTTCGTCCGCGAATTCACCCAGTCACCCGTCGGCCCCTTACCTCCCAACGGCAAATGCGTCACCTTCGACCTGATCAACATTTTCCGCTTCGACGATCAGGGGCGCCTGATCGAGGAATGGGTACGTATCGACAATCGCGGCCTCTTGCGCCAACTGGGCGCCGAAGTCTGAGAAGCGCTTGCCCTTCATGTCACGAGGTGATTCCGGGCCCGGAAACACCGTACGAGCCGAGCATCTGGAGCGAGCGTGCACCGCCGAGCTCGTTCCTTGATGCACGGCCGCACGGCCAGGACTCCTCAACGGCCTTGACGGCTCAGCCGAGCAGAGGCGCGACCGCGTCCCGTAGCTGTTCGAAGCGCTGGTAGTGCAGTCCGCGCAGGCCCGCCGCCCGGGCCGCCTCGACGTGGGTGAGGGTGTCGTCGACGAACAGGCAGCGCTCCATGGCGGCCCCGGCCTGCCGGGCGGCGATCGCGAAGACCCGCGGGTCGGGTTTGGCGACGCCGATCCGGGCGGTGCTGACCACGGCATCGAAGGCGTCGGACAGTCCGACGGAGGCGAGGTAGGTCTCAAGCCGGGTGGTGGCGTTGGAGACCAGGACCACCGGCACCCTGCCGCGCAGCGCGGCGAGCAGCGCGACGACCTCGGTGTCAATCCGGCCGGTGAGCGCGGTCCACGCTGCCGCAAGCTCCCGGGCACGGGTCGGCGAGCCGCAGACGGGCGCCAGGTCCTCCGCCACTCGACGCCGCCACTGCTCGTCGCTGAGGCGTCCTGTGACCGCCGCGTGCAGAAGCCGGCTTTCGAACGCCACCCCAGCCAGCGTGCCCCGGGCCAGTCCCCAGGCCCGGTCCAGCGTGTTCATGGCGTCGGGATCCCACAGATGCACGACTCCGTCGAAGTCACACAGCACCGCGTCACATGGCAACTCACCCATGGGTCGCGATCATGCCATCCGGGTCGTCGCCGGCCCATGCCCTGGGTCACAGTCGGCCCGCATTCTCCGAGAAGGGTGACTTCGATGGCGGCGCGGTAGCCGCGGGCAAATGTCGGCGCCATAGCCGCGGGCGACTGCCCAGCGGGAGCACCGAAACGGCGGGCCTTTCCGTCCCGCGCCGTGGTCCTCGCGACGGTGCGCGGACCACAGCGCAGGTCAGGGGCGCGCCACCTGCGGGGCGAGCGGTGCCGGTCAGTCCTCGCAGTGCAGGTTCTGGGCCTGGACCCATCCGGTGGTCAGGCCGATTCTGGAGGCGAACAAGGCCCAGTCCCCGTCCTCGTTGTGCGTCCGCCGGGTGACCGATCCGAGCACGCCCGGGAACAGGATGCCGCTCTCCGGCGTGTCCAGGTGCGGCGCCGGACGGTAGGGGGTCCGGGTTTTGGTGATGCAGGTCTCGTCCCTGTTGTGCTCGGCGGTGACGGTCCGTGGCGTATCGGTGGGGGCGGCGGCGGTGGCCACTTGGGGTGACAGGCCCAGCGCCAGCCCGGCCCCGGTGGCCAGCAAGGCGGTTATCACGCCGGTACGCCGCTTCTTGGTCGAGAACATGGGTGGTTGCCCTTTCGTCGTGCGCGTCCGTGCGACGCACTCACCTCACGAGCACCCGGCTCCCCGTTGCGGGAAACGCCTGCGGTGGGGTTTACGCCGTTTGGCGGCGCGTCGCTTGGCCGCCAGGGTGTCGCAGTGCTGGTCATCGGGACGCGTCCGGGCCCGGCCCGGCGCCGGTATGAGGCGGCGGGCCGGTGTGCGGCGCCTGCGAGCGTGAGTTCCCCGGCACCCGGGCGAAGGCTCGCGTGCCGTGCGACGCGCCGGGGGGAAGCGCGCCGGGCGAAGCTTGCGGGGAGGGGCATGAGCGCTTGCCGGGAAGGGCATGAGCGCTTGTCGGCCGCTGAGTTCGCCGGTTGGACGATCAAGGCCGGAACGGTGAAAGGGGTCCGTACCGCATGCCTTACCTGTTGCGCGCCCCGGCATATTCACGCCATCGACGCGGTACTACAGTGCGACGGTGACCTCTGCGCGGAAAGATCCGTCGGCCCTGATCAGCGAAGACGACCGGGAGGAGGCCGTGCGGCGTCTGCGGGAGGCATACGCCCAGGAGCACGTCTCGCACGAGGAGATGGACGCGCGTCTCGACCAACTGCTCGCAGCCAGGACGCATGACGAGCTCGCGGCGGCTCTGGACGGGCTCCCGGGGGAGGTTCCGGACACGCCGCCGACGATCGCCGCCGCCGGCGGACGGATCAAGCGGCGCGGCGCATGGCGGGTACCCCGGACCCTCAAGGTCGCGTCCGCCTACGGAAAGGTGCGCCTGGATCTGTCCCGGGCGGTCATCGAGCACCCGGTCGTCGACATCGAACTGCGACTCGGCACCGGCGGGGCCACCATCACGGTCCCCCGGGACGCGATCGTCGACGTCGAAGACCTGAGCACCGGGTGGAAGGACCTGCGCTACAAGCCCCCAGGGCGTTCCCGTCCCGGCGGAGTGAGGATTCGATTCTCCGGTGTCATGGGGTTCGGACGGTTGAGGATCCGGCACGCGTGGCGTTGAGAAACCCCCGGCACACCCACCACCGGCACGTAGCGACCGCCTGGACGACCAGGACGCCCGTCCTCCCGTAGCCACCGGGCTGGGCGACTGTCTGCGCACGTCACCCAGCGGACCGACGTCCCCCCGGATGCGGTCGGGAGCGGCGCGCTGCCCGCTGAGCGGAGCCACGTTCCGCGAAACCGGCCGTAGGCGCAGGCCGTTGGCGTCTGCCGAGGCGGCGCGAACCGTACTGCCGGTTTCATCCGGCCGATGACCCGCTCCCTCTGTGCTCCGTCGTCGGGGCTGGCACGACGAAGGCGTGCAGCTGCGGAAGGGAAAGTTCGGGCCGGTCCATACGCTCAGAGATATCAGAACATACTTTCGACTGTACTGTATTAGACGTATCGATGCTGGTCACTTAGCGTTCGGCGCATGACAGAGCGACGTGCGATTCTGAGCGGTTCGACCTTCGAGGAGCAGATCGGCTACGCCCGTGCCGTGGTGGACGGTGACTGGGTGCATGTGTCCGGTACGACCGGGTTCGACTACGCCACCATGACGATCTCCGACGACGTGGTGGAACAGGCCGAGCAGTGCCTGCGCAACATCGAGGCCGCGCTGACCGAGGCCAAGTGCACCTTCGCCGACGTGGTGCGGGTGCGCTACCTGCTGCCGGACCGCGCGGACTTCGAACCCTGCTGGCCCGTCCTGCGCCGCCGTTTCGGCGACGTCCGGCCGGCCGCCACGATGCTCGTGTGCGGTCTCGCCGATCCTCGGATGAAGATCGAGATAGAGGTGTACGCGCGGCGGACCACCGCATAACGGACATGCCCTTCTCCTGGGGCCGCCGGACGTCCTGGTAGGCGGCCTGCCGGGCTGGTCGCCAGCGTGGTCACCGCCTGGTCACCGATCTGGTCACCGGTCTCGTCGACCGGAAGCCCGCTCGGCAGGGCGTGATGTTCCCCCGGCGTCCAGCCGGGCGCGGGAGCCGGTCCCGGCCATGATCACGGGGGCGATCACGGCCGCGACGACGCCACCGTCAGGCCCTGCGGGAGCGGGCCCCCGGCCACCACCATCATGACCACGCCACCGTCAGGCCCCGCTGGAACAGGTCCCGGCCACCCTCACGACCACGCCACCGTCAGGCCCGCAGATAGGCGAGGACGGCCAGCACCCTGCGGTGGGTCGCGTCCGTCAGAGGCAGTTCCAGTTTGCTGAGGATGCTGCTGATGTGCTTGCCGATCGCGGCCTCGGAAACCACCAGCTCCTTCGCGATCGCGCCGTTGGACCTGCCTTCCGCGATCAGTGCCAGCACCTCGCGCTCGCGCGGCGTAAGGCGCTCCAGCGGATCGCGGCGGCGGCGCAGCAACTGGCGCACGACCTCGGGGTCGATCACCGTGCCGCCGGCCGCGACCTCGCGCAGGGCGCCGACGAATTCCTCGACCTGGCCGACGCGGTCCTTCAGCAGGTAGCCGACCCCCGAGCCGTCGCCTGAGTCCAAGAGCTCGGAGGCGTACGTCCGCTGCACGTACTGGCTGAGGACCAGGACCGGCAGCGTGGGCCGCTGCGTGCGCAGCCGTACCGCCGCGTGCAGCCCTTCGTCCTGGAAACCGGGCGGCATGCGCACGTCCGTCACCACGATGTCGGGGGCGTGCGCCTCGACCGCGGCGATCAGCGCCTCCGCGTCCCCCACGGCCGCCACCACCTCGTTCCCGCAGCGGGTGAGCAGGCCGATGAGGCCTTCGCGCAGCAGCACGCTGTCCTCGGCCAGCACTACGCGGAGCGGTCGGCCGCCGCTTCGGTCAACTCGCAAGGGAACTCCACCAGTAACAGGGTCGGACCGCCCGGCGGGCTGGACAGGGCAAGTCTGCCATCGAGCACCGACACCCGGTCCGCGAGACCGGTGAGTCCGCTGCCCGCCGAGGGATCCGCGCCGCCCCGGCCGTCATCGCGCACCTGAAGGAACAGGCGGCCGTCGCGGTGACCTCCGCTGACCCGCGCGCGGTCGGCCCCGCTGTGCTTGGCGACGTTGACCAGCGCCTCGGAAACCACGAAGTACGCCGCGGACTCGACCGCCCGCGGCAGCCGGCCCGGGAGTGCGAGGTCGACGTCGACGGGGACCACGCAGCGGTCCGCGGCGTCGGCGACGGCGGCCTCCAGGCCGTAGTCCGTGAGGATCTTGGGGTGGATGCCGTGGATGAGTTCGCGCAGCTCCGCGAGCGCCTTGCCCGCTTCGTCGTGGGCCTTGGCGAGTTGGTCGGCGAGCGGGCCGGGCGGGGCGTCCAGCCGGGCCAGACCGAGCGTCATCGTCAGGGCCACCAGCCGCTGCTGGGCGCCGTCGTGCAGATCGCGTTCGATGCGGCGCCGCTCCGCCTCGAAGGCGTCCACCAGACGGACGCGGGAGCGGGCCAGTTCGACCACCTTGGCGTCGAGCTCTCCCTCGCGGGAGGCGATCAGCAGCCGGGTCAGTTCGGCGCGGGCGCCCGCCACGACGCCGAGCACGTAGCCGGACAGGCCCACGAGGAGCAGGCCGAGCACGGCGACGCCGAACGCGGACGGCCACGTGGTGATCGTCCACAGCTTGAGCACCTTCGTCTCCTGCCCGTCGCCGATCGTGGCCATCAGCAGCGGAGCGCCGACCATGGACAGCGGGAAGAGCAGGGCGACCGTGATCACCAGGGCGTCGACCGGCCACAGCAGCACGGCGAACAGCAGCGCGTGCCCCAGCTCCCGCCAGGTCGCCTGCTCGCGCAGCCGGGTGGACAGCCAGGCGCGCAGCCCCGGCGCGGCCGGGTCCTGGTGCTGGCCGGAGACCGGATCGTGACGGACCAGGCGCAGTCGGCGCCGCTCCACCCGGGCCACGGGGAGCCCGCTGACGGCGACCACGGCGAGCAGGGGGAGCCCCACCACGGTGAGGGCGAGCGTCCCGCAGAGCGCCACCACCCCCACGATCGCCACCAGGGCGGCGGCGCCGGTCACCGCGCCGGTGAGCAGGTACGCGATGGAGCGCCATGGCCATGCGGACAGCAGGAAGCCCGGCCGGGACATGGCCTGCCACACGTTCCGAGGGTGCATGGGGGTCACCGTAGGCGGGCGTAGCCGTCGGGTGCCATCGGTCCAGGGCGCGCATCGAGGGTAGGCCTGGCCCTACCCCAAGTCTCGCCCCTGCCACCATGCGCCGCGCACGTGCCCTGCGGTTTCGTAGAGGCGGCGCGGGGGCGAGGAGGCGGCGCACGATGACGGCGCGGGTGGCCGAGCAGATGGCGGGCTGCGCCCGATCGGTCACAGTGTGGGCCCGGGTGCCCGGCCCCGACCGATCCCGATCGGTCCCGGACTCGGGGCGCCGTTGGCCTCTGCCGTCCGCCACCGTGGCCCGCGTGCCCGCGCCGCCCGAGAACGACGCGCTACCGCACCCGAGAACGAAGCACTCCCGCGCCCCGGAACGACACGCTCCCGCACCCCCAGAACGGCCGGTACCGCGCGCCGTTCCCCGACGTTTCCACCCCGCCCAGACGCGCGGGAGGACCGTAACCGTCACCGACACGGCACCGACCCGACACGGCACAACACCGACCCGACACCGACACGAGTGGAACCCCGAACCCCATGAGCAACGACGCGATCCAACTGCGCTCCATAACCCGGCGGTACAACCCGGGCGGCACGTCCGTCACCGCCCTCGACCAGGTATCACTCGCCTTCCCGCAGGGCACGTTCACCGCCGTGATGGGCCCCTCCGGGTCGGCAAGTCGACCCTGCTGCAGTGCGCCGCGGGCCTGGACCGGCCCACGTCCGGCTCGGTCACCGTGGGCGGCACGGAACTGACCGGGCTGAGCGAGACCGGGCTGACGCTGCTGCGCCGCGAGCGCGTCGGCTTCGTGTTCCAGGCGTTCAACCTGCTGCCCGCGCTGACCGCCGAGCAGAACGTGGCCCTGCCGCTGCGGCTGGCCGGCCGCCGCCCGAAGAAGGCGCGGGTGCGCGAGGTGCTCGAACAGGTCGGGCTCGGCGACCGGGCGCGGCACCGCCCGACGGAGATGTCCGGCGGCCAGCAGCAGCGGGTCGCCCTGGCCCGCGCCCTGATCACCCGCCCCGAGGTGCTGTTCGGCGACGAGCCGACCGGCGCGCTCGACTCGCGGACCGGCCGCGAGGTGCTGACGCTGCTGCGCGGCATGGTCGACCGGGACGGCCAGACGATCATCATGGTCACCCATGACCCCGTCGCCGCCTCCTACGCCGACCGCGTCGTCTTCCTCGTCGACGGCCGCGTCAACGGCGAGCTGAGCGGCGCCTCCGCCGAGGACATCGCGGCGCACATGACCACGATCGAGGCCGTGCCGTGCTGAGCACCGCGCTGCGCACCCTGCGCACCCGCTGGATCACCTTCGTCGGCAGCTTCGTCGCCCTCTGTCTGGGCGTGGCGCTGATCGCCGTCATGGGACTGGCCCTGGCGTCCTCGCTGGACGCGCCCGACCGGGCGCCGGAACGGTTCGCCGCCGCCCCGGTCGTCGTCAAGGGTCGGGACAGCGTCGAGGTGTCCACGCCGATCGGCGACCGTCCCCTCAAGCTCGCCCGGCCGCGTCCCGTGCCCGCCGACGTGGTCGCGACGTTGCGGCGCCTCGGGACCGTCATCGAGGACCGGTCGTTCGCCGTGCGCGCCGAGGGCGGGCCCGCCGACCTGGTGGGCCACCCTTGGTCCACCGCGGCCTTCGCGCCGTACGCGCTCGACGCGGGACGCGCGCCCGAGGCCGCGGACGAGGTCGTCGTCAGCGGTGACTGGGCCCGCCCGGGCACCCGGGTGCGCACCGGCGGCGGCACCGTGCGCGTCGTCGGCACCGTGGCCGGGCTCGGCTTCGAGAACGCCGTGTTCTACACCGACGCCCGCGCCGCCCGACTGGCGCCGCGCAGCCTCCAGCTCGTGGTCGACGCCGACGCGTCGGACGTGCGCGACGCGGTGCGCGGCAGCGCGGGCGTCCTGGTCCTCACCGGGGACGCGCGCCGGTACGCCGACCCCGACCCCGACCGGGACGGCGAGGCCCTCACCGCGATGAACGCCCTGTTTGGCACGGCCGGCGGCGTCACCGGTTTCGTATCGGTGTTCGTGGTGGCCTCGACCTTCGCGTTCGCGGTGGCCCAGCGGCGCCGCGAGTTCGGGCTGCTGCGCATCGCCGGGGCGACCCCTGGACAGCTCCGCCGCCTGGTCGTCTACGAGGCGCTCGTGGTCGGCGTGCTCGCCTCGGCCGCCGGCTGCGCCCTCGGCGCCTACGGGGCCCCGCGGCTCGCCGCGTGGGCGGTCGACGAGCGGCTCGCGCCCCGCTGGTTCACCATCGGTGACGACGTCTGGCCCTACCACCTGGCGTTCTGGACGGGGTTGGGCGTGGCTCTGTGCGGCGTGCTGGCCGCCTCCTGGCGGGCGGGGCGCACCGGCCCCACCGAGGCGCTGCGCGCGGCGTCCGTGGACACCCGGGCGATGACCGGGGGCCGCCGGCTGTTCGGCGCGGCCCTGCTGATCACCGCCGTGGTGACGCTGGCGCTGGCCCTGATGACGAACCCGGGCGAGCTGCTGCAACGCAAGACCTATGTGAGCCGGCCCATGCTGCTGATCACCGCCGCCGCGCTGCTCGCGCCGGTGCTGGTGCGGCCACTGACCAGGCTGATCACCTGGCTCCCGGCCCGGCTGCCCGGCGCGGGCGGGACGCTGGTGCGGGAGAACGCCGCCGCCGGGGTACGCCGCACCGCCGCCGTCGCGGCGCCCGTACTGGTCACGGTCGCGCTGGCGGGCTCGCTGCCGGGCGCCACCGCCACCCTCGACGCGGCGAAGGCCACCGAGGTGCGCGAGCGGACGACCGCCGACTTCGTGGTCACCGCGACGGGTGACGCCGGTTTCGACGCGGCGACGCTGCGGCGGCTGGGGACCGTGCCCGGTGCCCAGACCTCCGCGAGTTCGTCGAGCGCCGTGTACGTCCTGGAGGAGGGCGCGGGCCTCGTCAGATCCGATGCCCGGGCCGCCGAGCCGGGGCCGCTCGCGGCGACGGCGCGTCTCCCGCTCGCCGCGGGGAAGGTCAGCGATCTGGACGACGACTCGATCATCGTCAACGAGGAGTGGGAGCAGCACACCGTGGGCGAGCGGGTGGACGTGTGGCGCGGCGACGGCACACGGAAATCCCTGCGGATCGCCGCCGTCATGACCGTCGGCACCGGCGACAACGGCGTCTACGTCACCCCGCGCAACGCCCCCGCGGCGCCCGTGGACCGGGTCGACGTACGCCTCGCGGACGGCGCCGACCCGCACACCGTGGCCACCGGCCTGCGGCAGGCGGTACGGACATCCGGTGGACAGGTCCTCACCAAGGACGCCTGGATCCGGACGGCATTCCCTCAGACCGACCGGACGACCCGGATGGGCTTCGTCCTGGTCCTCGGGATCGCCCTCCTCTACACCGGAATCTCGCTGGCCAGCACGATGGTCATGGCGACCTCCGACCGGGTCCGCGACCTGGCCGTGCTGCGGCTGGCCGGCGCCACCAAGGGGCAGGTCCTGCGGCTGGTGGGCGCCGAGGCGCTGACGGTGGTCGTGGTCGGCGGACTGCTGGGAGCGCTGGTCGCCGGGCTCAACCTGGCGGGCATGGGGGGAGCGCTGAGCCTGCTCTCGGTGCGGACGTCCATCGAGATCCCGTGGGCGACGCTCGCGATGGCCGTGGGAGTCTGCGCGGTGCTCGCCGTGACCTCGGCGGTGGCTGTGGCCGGTCTCTCCCTGCGCCGTGGGGCGGTGGGGGTGGCGGGCGTGCCGGAGTGATCCTCTGGGTAGGCGCGGGGGCCGGTTCCGGCGCTGGCCCCGGCCTCGGACTCGGCCCCGGCGCCGAGCGGGCCGTTCCCTGAGGGCCGTTCGCCTGTCCCGTTCGGTGCCGTCTCCCCTTCTTCCTCGGGGTCGGTGGCGGCCCGGCGGACATGGCAAGCGGGCCCGGAGAGACGGCCGCGGCACTGTCCACTGCCGAGTCCGCGACTGCCGACCGCACGACCGGAGCCTTGCTCGAAGCTCCGCTCGGAGCCCTGCCCGAAGCTCCTCCCGAAGCTTTTCCTGGAGTCTTGCTCGAAGCTCTGCTCGGAGCCCTGCCCGAAGTGCTGTCCGGAGTTTTGCCCGAAGCGCCGTTCAGCGCCGTCCGACGCCCGACGGCGCTGAACGGGCTCACGCCTCCAGATGAAGGGCGGCGTTCATGGACGAGCAGGTGCGGAGCAAGAGGGCGGGCAGTTCGCCTGGGCGACAGTCGGGCAGCCATTCGTCCAGGGCACAGCGCCAGGCGGCCACGAAGAACTCGATGAGGAGCCGCAGTTCGAGAGGACCCTGCCGATCGTCAAGATCATTGGGCCCACTGGGACCGCTCTGCCCGTCGAGCCGGTGCGCGATCTCGGCCTGCACCTCGGCGCAGTGCCGCAGCGTGTACCCGTCGAGTGCGGCCGAGTCGGCGATCAGCCGGAGCGTGAGCGGGAAGCGCCGGTACCAGTCCTCGTCCATGCGCTCCAACGTGGCCAGCATGGCTTCGAGGAGGACGTCGGCCAGCGGCCCGGTCTTGTCGTCCGTACCGTCCAGGACTTCGAGATAGACGTCCCACAACTGCTTGACGGCGGTGAGCGCCACGTCCTCCTTGGAACGGAAGTTGCGGAAGAAGGTCCGCCGGGACACCTCCACCTGCTCCAGGAGCGCGTCCAGCGGCGTGCTGTCGAATCCGCGCTCACCGAAGAGCGTGACGGCGGTGTCGGCCAGTGCCTGGCGGGTGCGCAGCTTCTTGCGTTCGCGCAGGGATGGGGGCGGTGCGGCGTCGGTCATCGCGAGCACTTTACCAACCTGGTGCCGAGTTCGCGCATGTGCTCTACTGAAGCAAACGCCACACTGTGGCACTTTCGTGCATCACGCTGTGGCACTTTCGTGAAAGGGATTTGCCCGTGCGCGCACTCGTCGTCGACCACGCCTCACCCGGACACCTGTCACTGACGGACGTCCCCGCCCCTCGGCCCGCCGCCCACGAGGCGCTCGTACGGGTCGAGGCGGTCTCGCTGAACTTCGGTGAGGTCCATATGGCGACCCACCCGGACATGCCGGACGGCACCCAACTCGGCTGGGACGCGGCCGGTGTGGTCGCCCAAGCCGCCGCCGACGGCACCGGTCCGGCCGAGGGCGAGCGCGTCGTCACCGTCGGCCACACCGGCGGCTGGGCCGAACTGCGCGCCACCCCCGCCACCCTGCTCGGCGTCGCACCGAAGGACGCGGACCCCGGCGCACTGAGCACCATCCCCGTGGCCGGACTGAGCGCCCTGCACGCGCTGCGCCGGATGGGACCGCTGCTCGGCCGCCGCGTCATGGTCACCGGTGCCTCCGGGGGTGTCGGCCGCTACGCCGTCCAACTGGCCGCCCGCGCCGGCGCGCACGTCGTCGCCATCAGCCGCGACCCCGCCCAAGCGGACGGGCTGCGCGCCCTGGGCGCCCACGAGATCCACCCCGCGCCGGCCGCCGTGCGGCAACCCGTGTCGGCCGTCATCGACAACGTCGGCGGTCAGCACCTCGTCGACGCCTTCGCCACCCTCTCGGCCGGCGGAACCCTCATCAGCATGGGCCGCTCCTCCGAGGCCGACGCGGTGCTCCCCCCGGACGCGCTGCTGGGCACCGAAGGACGGCACGACCGCTCGATCCGCACCTTCTACCTCTTCGGCGACCCCGCCACCGACTTCTCCGCGGACCTGACCTGGCTGGCGACGGAGATCACCGAGGGCCGCCTCGACCCGGGCATCAGCTGGCGCGGCCCCTGGACGCGCCACTCCGAGGCCGTCCACACCCTCCTCGACCGCCGCCTCCACGGCAAAGCCGTCCTCGACCTGGAATGACCGGCCGGCGGGCCCGTCACCCTTGAGCGATGCCGGGGACAGCGGCGCGCTCATCGCGTCGGGGGCGTCTGGGCGAGCCCCTGTGCGACGGCTGACGGGTGTACAAGTCCTCGCCGAAGGGACGACGTATGAGCTTCCTTGGCCGAAGGCCGACGTACGCGCTTCCATGTCCGAAGGCCGATGTGCCCGCGCGGTGTCGCGGCCCGCTCGCCTGCCGGATCAGCCGGAATCGCGCCCCGGTCGCCCCGGTCGCCCCGGCCGCCCGCCCGGCCGGACGTCGGCGCCCCGCCCCCCCCGTGGCCGCTGCCACCTCCCGTACCAGCGCCTCCACCGCGCGCCCGAAGGCGTGCTCCGGGGGCGTCGCGTAGGAGACGACCAGCGCGTCGCGGGCGGGGATGACCGCGTCCGGGTGGGCGAAGGAAGCGAGGCCGGACAGGGCGAGGCCGTGGGCGTGGGCGGCGTCGACGATCGGGCGTTCGGTGCCGGGTGGCAGGGTCAGCACGGCGTGCAGGCCCGCCGCGATGCCGGTGACGCGCAGGTGGGGGGCGCCGGTGGCGAGGGCGGTGACGAGGTGGTCACGCCGCCTCCGGTAGCGCAGGCGCATGCCGCGTACGTGCCGGTCGTACGCGCCCGAGGCGAGGAACTCGGACAGGGTCAGCTGGTCCAGGACGCCGGAATCCCAGGCGCCGGCGGTTTTGGCCGCGAGTACCGGTTCCATCAGGTGCCCGGGCAGCACCATCCACGACAGCCGCAGGCCGGGAGCCAGGCTCTTGCTGGCGGTGCCCATGTAGACGACCTGATCGGGGTCGAGCCCTTGGAGGGCCCCGACGGGCTGCCGGTCGTGACGGAACTCGCCGTCGTAGTCGTCCTCCACCACCACCCCGCCGTGCGCCCGCGCCCAGTCGACGACGGCGGCCCGCCGGTCCGGATGCAGCGGGACGCCCGTGGGGTACTGGTGGGCCGGGGTGAGCAGCACCGCCCGTATGCCGTCGCGCGCCGTCAGGCCCGTCAGCTCCCGGGTGCGGGCGCCGTGTTCGTCGACCGCGAGCGGGGTGGTGCGCAGCCCCTCCCGGGTGAGCGCGTCGCGGTGGAAGCCCAGCCCGTAGGGCTCGACCGCCATGTGGCGCGTCCCCATGGCGTGCAGGGCGCGGGCCAGGACGGCCAGGCCCTGACGGAAATCGGCGCAGACGACGAGGTGGCCGGGGTCGGCCCGGACGCCGCGGGCCGGTTCACGTAAAGAGGGACGATGCGGCTCTTGTAAGGAGGGGCGGTGCGGCTCACGTAAAGGGGGGGCGGTGCGGCTTTCGTAAGGAGGGCTGGTGCGGCGGGCGCCGTCCGGGGTGCCCGCGGGCCGGGAATCTTCCGTCGGTCCCGGAGGCCGTACGGAACATCGTGGCCGAAGTGTGGGAGGGGTGGCGCGTAGAGGGGTGGTGCGTAGAGGGGTGACGCCTAGAGGGTGACGCGTACCGATCGTCACCCGTCAGAATGGTGACCGTGAACCTCGACCACGTCTTCGTCTGCGGACATCCCGCGCTCGACTTCGCCGCGACGCTCCGGGCCCGGCGCTCCGTGCGCTTCGAGATGCTGGCGGCGCCGGAGCGGCTGGACGCGTGGTACGTGGAGTCCGGGATCGTGGACTCCGTCGCGCCCAGCCGCCCGTCCGACGTCGAGCGCGCCAAGGCCGTGCGGGAGGCCGTCTACGAGCTGATCACCGCCCGGCGCCTCGGTGCGGCACTCGACGACCGGGCCCTGGACACGCTCAACGACGCCGCACGCAAGCCCTCCGCGGTCCCGCAGCTCACGAGCGCCGGGCGCCGGACCGAGGCCACCGCGGAGGAAGCGCTCTCCGCCGTGGCCCGCCAGGCGGTGGAGCTGCTGGGCGGGCCGGACGTGCCGCTGCTCAAGGAGTGCGGCAACCCCGAGTGCACCCGCGTCTACATCGACCGCTCCCGGGGCATGCGGCGGCACTGGTGCGGCATGCAGTCCTGCGGCAACAAGATCAAGGCTGCCGCCTACCGCGCCCGCAAGGGGAGCGCGCCGCCCGCCACGGCTTCCCGCTGACCGGTTCCGCGCGGGCGCGGTGTCCGGCAACGGGATTCCGAGCTGTGTGATGTCGTCACGGCTCGGGAGCGATGGGCGGGCGGCGCCACGTAGGGATCAGCTATGGCTGACGGTTGTCTCTATGCGTACGCGTGTTTTTTCCACGTGACTAGTTCGCGAGGACCCGGTAACTCACGGCCGCGTAGGGGAAGTTGCTGGTGCCCAGGGTGCCCACCACATAGGTGAGATCGCCGTTCGTGCCGGGGGCGCCGGGGCGGCAGCCGGCGTTGAAGTAGACCTCCACGCTCCGCTCGGATATGGACCGGAAGGAGCGGACAGGAACGGTCAGTTCCTGGCACGCACCGACCTTGTCCAGATCGGCCTTGATCGCGCTCCCGGTGGCGTTGGCCCCGGTGTAGAAGGTGACACCGGGGAGCCCTGCCGCGCCGGCAGGGGCGGCCCCGGTTCCGAGGACGAGCATCCCGCTCGCGAGCATTCCGCCCGCGACCGCCGCGCATTTGGTGAACACAGTCTTCATGTCTTCTCCTTGAGTTGGTGGTGTCGTGCCGGTGAGGAATGGCTCCGATGGAACGGGGGCGCGTCCCATCGGTCCCTGTTGCTTTCGGTGATGTCTTCGACGTGTCTTCGACGTGTCTTCGACGTGCCTCAGGCATGCCTTGGGCGTGCCTCGGACGGGTCTTCGATGTGCCTTCGTTGTGCCTTCGTTGTGCCTTCGGGGAAGGCGGTGAATGGCGGATCGGGCCAAGGGGGGAGCTCGTGTGTGCCTGTCCGGTCTCGTTGTGTGCCCGTTCGGTCAGGCGTCCAGGATGCTTTCGGCCGCCTCGCGCAGCGTGCGGGCGACGTCGTGCTGATCGTCGAGGTAGCCGCCCGACATCGCTCCGTCGCGCAGCACCATGAGCGCCCGCGCCACCCGTTCCGGATCGGGGTGCCCGGTCTGGCTGACGACCTCGCGCAGGACGCCGCGGAACCAGCTCCGGTGTTCGGCCACGCAGACGCGCACGGGGTGCCGCGGATCGGGGTACTCGGCGGCGGCGTTGAGGAAGCCGCAGCCGCGGAACTCCGGTCGCTCGACGCTTCCGGCGACCATGGCGATGATCTCCAGCAACGCCTCGCGTCCCCGGTGGGCGTGGACGATGGCCTCCACCGCCCGCTTCACCCTGGCGTCCCTCTCCCGCAGGTAGGCGATGACCAGGCCTTCCTTGCTGGAGAAGTGGCGGTAGAAGGTGGCCCGGGTGACACCCGCCTCCTTCACGAGTTGTTCGACGCCGACGGTGTGGATCCCCTTCGCGTAGAACAGCTCCGCCGCGACGTTCAGCAGTCGCTCGCGTGGGTGGACCGTCTCACTGGTGTCACTGGTGTCCGAAGTCATGAGCAACAGCGTACGGAGCGCCTATCGGGGGCCTCCGGCCCGTTGGTTCAGGACGTCGTCAGTAGCGGTTCGGCTTCGTCGAGGGGGGCTTCGGCAGGGGCCCGGTCACGTTTCGGTAGGGGGTAGTCGGTGGTGGGCTTGGTCGCGCCCTCAGTGCGTCGTCACCAGTGCGTCGCTTCAGTGCGTCGTTCTCGGGACGTCGTCTTCAGTACGTCGCCTTCAGTACGTCGTCTTCAGTACATCGTCACCAGTGGCTTGGTCTCGTCGACGACGTAGGTGGACAGCATCATCGTCTTCACCGTGCCGACGTTGCGGGCGTTGTGGACGGCGTGTGACGGGATGAAGAACGGGTCGCCGGTGCGCAGCCGCTGGGCGGGGCCGTCGTCGAACTCCATCAGCACGTCGCCCCGCACGATGTAGCCGACCTCCACCCCGGGGTGGCTGTGGCGGCCGGACTCCTTGTGCCGGGGGATCTCCACGACGGTCTGCACCGTCAGCCAGCCCTTGGCCGGGGACGGGTTCCGCTGGAGTTCGACCCGGGTGACGCCGGCGGTCGGGTCGCGGGGGTCGACGGGCGGCGCCGGGTGGCGGTGACCGGGGGATGCGCCCGGGGGGAGGCCGGCGGCATCCGCCGCTGACGCGGCGGCGGACAGACCAAGGATGGCTGCTGCCGCGGCGCCGCCGGAACGCACCAGAGTGCGCCGGTTGATCATCGAGTCCTCCTAGGGAGAAAGAACGGTTGTTCTGCCTTGGTCGCTACGCTACGCACTCCGCCGCGGCCCCGTACAGATGCGACTTCGGCCATGCCGACGCACCTCATGTGGCCACCCGCGCACCACCGGCCGGCCGACTGGCCGCCGTCCGTCACCGCGACCGGTCGCAGCCCGTACGCGCAGGTCGCAAGCGGTGCGGCGCGGACGGCCACGCAGGAATCGCCGCCTCCGCTCGCGAGGGTGCGCCCGGCGCGGACGCGTGGCCGGAACTGATCCCCGGATGGTGCGATCGCGGCCACCGAAACGCACGCGCACCTCGGAAACGTCGAACGTCGCGCGTGAAGGCGGAGGCGCCGAGCGGCCTTGCTCCGGCGTGGAGTTGTGGCAGGAGTGCACCCCCGGCCGGGCGGTTCCGGTGCCACCTTCGCGGCAACACCCCAACCATCGTCACCGCCTTGACCGGTGACGCGACGCGTGCGACAGTCATCGCACACCCGGCCCCTGACGATCCGGCCAGCCCGTCACCGCGCCCCGCTCTCCGGTGGCGCCGCGAGCATCGAAGGGCACGGGCGGCGCGGCATATCCCCTCACCGGAAGAACGGCACCTCCCCTCACCCGAAGAACGGAGACCGAGGATGAACACCGACCACACGACGCATGGCGAAGCCGCGACCCGGCAGGCGAAGTTCGGCAAGCTGCCCGAGCGTGTCCGGTACGAGGACATGGTCACGGAGAAGCCTTCAACGGAGAACCGCGGCCAGGACGCGTACCGCCCCGAAGGCGCGTGGAACCACTACTCCTGCCTGGCTCTGGACCTCGGCTTGTAGACGCGGCGGAGGGGGAACCGGGCCGTCCATGCCATGCGCCACCCCATGCGTCCGTGGCTGCCGCGGCGAACCCGGTGTTCACCGCGGCAGCACACGACGGCCGTCAGGCGGCGTCCGCCCGCCCGACGAGCCGTCCACGAAACGGGGTTGCCGCCACCCGGCAGGGGAACTTACGACGCCTCGGCGATCCGGTGCCGCAGATGGGCGTAGGCCCAGGCGGCGAGGGTGGTCGGGGTGGTGCTCCGGACGGTGCGCGGTTGTTCCGGCACGAAGTCCTCGCGCAGTCCGGTCGACATCCCGAGCACGGCCTCCACCAGGCTGTCGGACATTCCGGCCTGGTGGAGCCGCGCGCGCATGGCGTCATCGGTGATGCGCTCGACGCTGATCCGCCGGCCGATGGCGGCGGTGAGGATCTCGCCGACCTGCCGCCAGGTGAGGTCGGCGGGCCCGTGCACCGCTTGCACGTGGCGGCCGGACCAGGCGGGGGAAAGGAGACGGGTGACGGCGACCTCGGCGATGTCGCGCGGTGCCACCCAGGCCATGGGCTGGTCGAGCGGCAGGATCACCTGGAGCGTGCCGGCACGCAGGGCGTGGAGCTCGAATTCGAGATTGGTGAAGAAGTAGCCGCAGCGCAGGTGGGTGACGTCGACCCCCGTACCGTCCAAAGCGGTCTCGGTGTGGGCCAGGCCGTCGATCTCGCCGGCACCGTGCCGTTTCTCGGCGCCGACGCTGCTCTGGAAGACGACCCGGCCGATCCGGTTGACGGTGACGGCGCGGACCACGCTGTCGGCGGCGCGGGCGTGGTCGAGCAGGGGATCCGCACTGTCGGTGATCGGGCTCACCCAGAACAGCGCGTCGACCCCCTCGGTGGCGGCCACCACCGCGTCGGCGTCGTACTGGTCCACCCGGACGGCATCCACCTCGTCCCGGATCTCGGGAGCCAGCCGCGCGGGGTCGCGCAGCAGGACGCGCGGCCGGATTCCGGCGCGGACCAGCATGGCGACGACGTGGTGGCCGACATTGCCGGTCGGGGTGGTGACAGCGATCTGCATGAGGTCAGGTCCTCTCCTGGGTGTCCATTGGTGTCCGTCGACGACAGTCGGTTTCCGTCGATATTTCGTCGGTGTCCGTCGGTGTCCGTCGATGTCCCGTCGGTGGTACGGCCACAGGCTAGGAAGGAAGGGGGCCAGTGGCTGTCCTCCTTCGACGCGGCGGGCGAGGAGCACCGGCGAGAGGCACCGGTCCTTCCTCGCGCCGGGTTGTCGCAGGGCGTTGTCAGACCCCTCTGCGATGGTGTGTGCGGACGGGTCGATGAGCGGAGCCGTCCGGATCGGTTGTGGAGGGGGCATGGTGACGAGCGGCGATGGCGGCTGGGCAGGCGTGGACTGGACCTGGCAGGACTACGACGACATCCGGCGACGACTTGATCAAGGCGCCGACCCGGACGCGTGGGGCGGAGGGCAGCGGCCCTTGCACCGGGCGGCGGCCTCCGGCTCACCGGAGGTCGTCGCGGAACTCGCTCGCCGCGTCACGGATGTGGACGCGCTGGAGGACGGGACGACCGCCCTGTGGGAAGCCGTCCTGTCCGACCGGCCGGACAACGCGCGGGTCCTTGTTGCTGCCGGAGCGGATCCATGGCGGCCCGGGCTCGGCGGCTGGTCACCGGGGCGGCTCAGTCTGGCCGGGCCGACGCCGGACCTGTTCGTGGTGCCGGAGGGCGAGCGCGGCCTGAGCGAGCAGGAGCGCGCGCGGGCACAGGAGGGCAACCGGCTCGTCTCCGCGCTGGGGGACCTCTATTACGAGGGCACGGGCCTGGCCTGCGTGGCCGGGATCGATGCCGAGGAGGCGGTGCGCCGCTTGGGGGCAACACCGGCGGCGGGTGAGGAACTCGACGTGCTGCTGGAAGACCCCTACGCATACGACATGGACGAGAGCCTGCGGGTCGTCGGCGTGACGTCCGTGCCGGGCGGCTGTGTCGTCACCCAGCCGTGGGGGTACGCGCCGTCGATGCCGGGTGTACAGATCCGGCTATCCGTCGGCACCGTCTGCTACGGGCTGTACGCCAACCCTAAGAGCGGTAACCAGGGCAGCATCGTCCGCGACGGGCACATCGAAGACTGGGACCTCCATCCGGGCGGCGGCCCGGATGTGGACGACACCTCCGAAGAAGTCCTGACCTCCTACCTGTACCGGTACAACGCGGTGGCGTACTCGTGTGCCTTCGTGGGGCTGCGGCCGACCGACGCGCGCGCCGTCGTGGGGCCACCGGACATATGGGTGGAGCTGCCGAAGCGCGACTACTGGGAGAGCTGAGGGCGGCGGGGGCGTCACGAGCTGCCCTTGCCCTCCCGATGCGGACCACCGGATCGGCTCGCGCGCTCTCCGCCCCCGCGACAGCCGGCTCGCCTCCGTGCCGGTGGAGAGGGCGTGATACCGCCGTGGCCCATGCCGGTGGAAAGGGCGCGATGCCGCCGTGCCCCGGCCGCCCGAGAGGGCGCGATGCCGTCGTGCCCGATGCCGTCCTCGCCGACTGGTGCGCCTCTACCCGTGCGGAGTGGGGGCACCGGTTCGTGCCACCGCTTTACGCGACCACACGATGGTGGCTAGCTTGGTGGCATGAGTGTCGACATGACCCTGCGGATACCGGACGATGTCGCTCCCGCCATCAAGGCGGCGGCCCAGAGCGCCGGACTGAGCCTGAACGCGTACGTCGTACGTGCCGCGCGCCGACAGGCCACCGTCGATGCCGCACAGCAGCTCGCCGCGCTCGGCCTCGGGAACGACCTGGCCGGCGAGGGGGACACCCTGTGAGGCGCGGGGACATCTGGACCCTGGACGACGGGCGCGATGTCCTGATCGTCTCCCTGACCGATCTGGAGCAGGCTTACGGCGCGGTCCTCGTGATCGTGCTGCATCCTTCCGGTCGTTTCCCCGACACCGCCATGTCCGTGGTGATCGGCGACCCGGTTCCGTGCACCGCAGTGGCAGTGAATCTCCAGCAACTGCGCGTCGCACGCTTCGAGGGCGCCAAGCACCGTGGTGCGGTCGCCCCGGAGACCATGGAGCGCGTGGACCAGGCGTTGCGCGCGGTTCTCGACCTGTAGCCGTCCGTACGACAACAGGGGCCCGAGCGGGACAGGGGACTGTTCCCGCCGGGCCCTTGTCCGCTTGTTCGCGGGTGGCGTCAGGGGAGGGGCGCAGGTCCGCTCGTTCCGGGGGGCGGGCAGGGCCCGCTCGTTCCGGGGGCGGGCAGGGCCGCTCGTCCCCGCGCGTCCCGATCTTGCGGACCGGTGCTCCCTCCCGTACGCCTCTTGCCGCTCCGGGGAGCGCCGAGGTCGGTGCCGCGGTTCGCGGTACCACCCTTCGCGCGTCCTGGGCGACGGCTGCTCCGCAAGGTGTCCCACTGCCGCACGAGGGCGAGGACGAGGATCAAGACGAGGGCGAGGACCGGGAACAGGGCGCGGACGAGGATGGGAACGCGTCGTCGTAGGTCGAGCAGGTGTATGGCAGACTGCTCGCCCCATGGACAGACGTCAGAATTTTCGTGCCAGCGCTCTCGGCAGTGGGGTTCCCGAGGACATCGTCGACTGGGCCCTTGAACTCGCCCTCCCTCGTATCGAGATGAGGCCGAAGGGGCACAGCCACGGTCCCGTCGTCGGGCGGTACGGGGGCCTGCCCTCGCTGCCGGCGGAGGTGGAGTGGTCCGGCTACCCGCATTTCGTCGCGTCGGTGGACTGCGCGGCGCTGCCGCCGGGCGCACCCGACTTCCCGTTGCCCAAGGACGGGCACTTGCTGTTCTTCGGCAACATGGACACGCCGTCATGGGGACCGGAGTCCGAGGACAGCCAGGGCCTCGTGATCCACGTTCCGGCCGGTACGCCGACCGCGGAGCGACAGCCCGACGAGAGGCACGCCGAGTTCGTCAGTGAGCCGTTCCCTCTCCATGGGCACGTCGACTGGAACATGCCCGATCCCGGTGACGACATCATCGAGTCGCACCCCGAGCGCGCACGCGTGTGGGAGGAGTACGAGGACGGCCTGTGGGCCGACAACTCCGACGCCGGGGAACTCACCCTCGGCGGACACGCCTGCGCCGCCTTCGACGACCCGTGTCTGCCTCCTTACCCGGGCGGTGACGAGGAACCGTGGCGGCTGCTGACCCAGGCACGGGTCTCGCCCAGGACGCGGGAGCCGATACAGAACACGATCTTCTGGCTGATGCACCCGCGGGATCTGGCCGAGGGAAGGTTCGAGAAGGCCAAGGTGCGGCTGGAGTTGGTGCCCCCTGCCTGATCCTGCTGTCTGAATCCGCTCTGCATCTGCTCTGGATCCGTTCTAAATCCGCTGTCTGATCGGCCTGGTTGATTCGCCTGTCTGTTTCGCCTGGCTGGTCCGAGTCCCGGTCAGCCCGGCGCGTTCCGTGCGCGCCGGGCGCCGGGCGCCGAACGCCGAACGCCTTCTGATCCGCTGCCGACGGGCCGGCCGCTCCCCGGAAATCCGGGTGGCGGCTGCCGGCCCTGTTCGTGGTGCGCTGCTTCACGGGGTGGACGCCGCCACCGAGAACCGTCCATGCCCCGGCCACCGCCCGGCCCACCGTTGTTCATTCGCGACGGCACAACTCCGCTCAGGCGCCCCTGGTCTAACCGCGTGACACCAGCACCACCACGCACGGATGAACCGAAGGGCCACTCCCGCATGCGCACCTACCGCCCCCTCGCCGCCACCCTCGCCCTCGCCCTCGGCGCCACCGCCTTCGCGGCACCGACCGCCCAGGCGGCCCCGAAGACCACGACCACGGCCACAGCGACGACCACGGCCACAGCGACGACCACGGCCACAGCCACCGTCGTCCGGCAAGACGGCGAGCTGTGGTACAAGGCCGCCCCCGGCCAGCAGAACAAGCTGACCGTTGACGAGAAGATCGAGCACCGCGGCGAGTTCGAGTCGTACTACGTCCTCACCTTCCGCGACCGGTACGAGATCACCATCGGCCCGGACGCGGCGAACGCGAACGAGTGCGCCTATCCCACCCCGGGCGACCGCACCGCCGTACGCTGCGCGGTCCTGATCCCGCAGAACTCGGACGACTCGGACAGCTACGACATCGACCTCGGCGACAAGGACGACACCGCGACGCTCGGCCCGGACAGCAGCGCCTGGGCCGGGGTCTACGGCGGCCCGGGCAACGACGTGCTCACGGCGTCCGCGTCCGCCATGCTCTACGGCGGCGACGGGGACGACCGCCTCGACGGCGGCGGTGGCCCGTTCGGCTTCGGCTCCTACGGCGGCCCGGGGAACGACGTCCTCACCCACTGCGGCCAGGACTGCTTCGGCGAAGCCGGGAACGACACCCTGACCGGGACCGACGAGGAGAACAACCTCCACGGCGACGACGGCGACGACATCCTGTACGGCAAGGGCGGAGACGACGTCCTCTACGGCGGCAAGGGCAACGACAAGCTGTACGGCGAGGCGGGCAACGACACGCTGTGGGGCAACAGCGGCGACGACGTCCTGTGGGGCGGCCCCGGCACCGACAAGCTCTCCGGCGGGCCGGGCCGCAACGAACTGCACCAGGACTGAGATCGCGAGTCCCGTCATCGGAACGGGGCTCGACGGACGAGCGCGTGGCACCAGCGGACCAAGCCAAGCGGCAGGCCCTCCGTGAGTCGCTCCCCTCAGAGGGCTCGCGGAGGGTCGGCGCTCCTACGACTCCGGAACCTCCTGGCTCCCGGAGGACGGCGGAATTGGGACATAGCGGGTGTTCTGGAACGACTCCTGTAGCCACCTACCGTCCCGTCGGGACAGGACGTTGGTGTTGCGGGACAGCGACCCGTCCCGGCAGTCCGTCGCCGGACGTTCGATGATGCACGTGGTGCGCACGATGACGACCAGGTCGCGGTCCACGTACCGGACGCGCTCGTCCAGCAGTTTCAGTCGCGACGCCGGGATGTAGTGGTCGAAGTAGTACTGCATGCCCTCGGCGATGCCCTTGCGGGTGGACAGGTGATCGCCGTTGAACGTGACCATGTCCGCGTCCTTGGTGAACGTGGCCGCGAACTTCGCGCCGTCCTCCTCGGACCACGCGTCGTACTGCTGCTTCAGTATCCGTGCGAACTCCGCCCGGTCGTCGCGCGCTGACGCGCTCGCCGGAACGGCACCGATCGCCAGTGCCACGCATGCCGCGCCGATGAGCGCGGCGACTTTGTTCCTCTTCATGCCGCCACGCTAGGTAGCGGCAGGTGGGGGAGACGTCCCCCAGGAGTTGCGAGCCAGGAACAACTTCGGGCGTACGGCGGGAAACGGGGCGTGCACTCCGAGCTGACGCGATCGGCGGCGGTCCGCGCGTCGTCTCCCTACCTGAAATCGCCTCGACCAGGACGTTCAGTGCCGCGATCATGAACGGGTGACCTCAGCCGCATCAGCCGCAAGCACCCTGCAGGACCATGCCGCCTTCTGGAGCATGGGAGAAATCCGCGCCGGCGGCATCGTCGACGCCGCCTGTGACGCACTCGTCGCCGGGCTCGACAGCCCCGCCCTGCGCATGCTCGCCGCCTGCACGCGCTCCGAAGCGGACTACGAGGTGCCCGAACTGCTTCCCCGAGCGCTCGGCGAGCTCGGCCTGACCTTCCACCCGCTCGCCAGTGAGGCGGGCCGGGAAGCCGCCGCACGAGCAGTCGCCGCCCGGTTGGTGGCCGGCGAGCTGCCACCGCGCGAGCTGGCATCCCGGATTCATGAGCTCTTCGGGCACACGCTGCCTCTCGCCAAGCGGCTGGCCGAGCTCGACGACGAGTACGACCTCCTCGAATACGGCGACCGCACAGCGGAAGAAGTCGATGCCGAGGTCACCGCCGAAGCCCACCGCCTCGCAGCCCACCCGCGCGTTCGCACCGCCCCTGGGGACGCGTCCGGCTGACACCCGCGGCACGTCCCGCGACCGCCCGCCTCACCCAGGGTTCACGCGCTTGACCCTCCCGACACGGTGCGAGCCGGAATGGGCCACTCAGCCGCCGGGGAAGCGGTGATCGCGGCCCGGCGGAAGGCGCTCGGGCTGGTGCCTCGGACGCGTTTGAACGCCGCGCTGAAGCCGAACGGGTCGGAGTAGCCCACGGCGCGGGCTATGTCCGCGACGGTCGCGGAGTCGCGTTCGACCAGGAGGTCCGCGGCGAGCGTCATGCGCCAGCGGGTGAGGTAGGTCAGCGGTGGTTCGCCGACCAGGTCGGTGAACCGCTTGGCCAGTGTCGAACGCGAGACCCCGGTGCGCGCGGCCAGCGTGGCGACCGTCCAGGGCGCCGCGGGTTCGGCGTGCAGCAGGCGCAGGGCCTCGCCGATCACCGGGTCCCGCTGGGCCGCCCACCAGGTGGGGGGCTCGCCGCCGGGCCGGTCGAACCAGTCGCGCAGGGTGCACACCAGCATCCAGTCCAGCAGCCGGTCGAGCACCACCTGCTGGCCCGGCGCGTCTACGGCGACCTCGGCGGCGAGGTGGTCCAGCACGGGGTCGGCCGTGCCCCCGCCGCGCACGCGCAGCGTGACGGGCAGCGCGTCCAGCAGGCGGCGGCTGATCTCGCCGCGTACCGGGTAGGCGCCGACGATCAGGGTCGTCGCGTCGTGGCCGTCACCGGCGTCCCCGCAGTCGTTCCAGCCGCGCCGGTGCCGGGTCCCGCCCAGTTCGGGCGTCGCGCAGTGCTCGCCGCACGCGATCGGTTCGGCCGGGGTGCCCGGATCGTCCACGAAGGTGAACGTCGCGGGGCCGCGCACGACGAGCGTCTCGCGGGCGCGCAGCGGCTCGGGCGGGCGGCCCTCCGGCACGATCCAGCCCGCGCCGTTCAGGACGGTGCACAGGGTGAGCGGCGCGCCGTCCACGAAGTGCAGCGACCAGGGCGGGGTCAGGGTGGAGCTGCCGAACAACGAACCATGGGCCCGCACTCCGCGGATCAGATCACTGAACATGTCCACAGCGCTCAAGTTAGACGATCGCGTAGGTGATCCGGCTTCTCACCCATGGGTTCGTCCGAGTCGGCCGTGTTGAATCGGCGTCATGAGCAACGACACGACTCTCGTCCTCGGTGCGACCGGCAAGACCGGCCGCAGGATCGCCGCCCGGCTGCGGCTGCGCGGCGCCCAGGTGCGCACCGCCTCCCGATCGAGTTCCACCCGGTTCGACTGGTCCGATCCCGGCAGTTGGGACGTGGCCCTGAAAGACGTAGACGCCGTCTACATGGTGGCCCCGCCCGTGCCGGGTCCGGCGCACGAGTTCGTGGCGCGGGCCGAGGCCGCCGGAGTGCGCCGGCTGGTCCTGCTGTCCGGGCGCGGCGCCGACACCTGGGGCGACTCCACGTTCGGGCTGGAAATGCGGGCGGCCGAGGACGCCGTGCGCGGCTCGGCGCTGGAGTGGACCGTGCTGCGGCCGTCGAACTTCGCCCAGAACTTCGACGAGGACCTCTTCCACGCCCCGCTGCTCGCCGGGGAGCTGGCGCTCCCGGCCGGTCCGGTTCCCGAGCCGTTCATCGATGTCGAGGACGTCGCCGACGCGGCGACCGCGGTACTGACCGAGCCCGGCCGGCACGCCGGACGGATCTACGAGCTGACCGGGCCGCGCGGGATCACCTTCGGTGAGGCCGTCGAGCTGATCTCCCGGGCCTCCGGCAGAGAACTGACGTACCGTCAGGTTTCGCATGACGAGTACGCCGCGGCGCTGGTCGGGCAGGGCTGGGGCGAGGACGACGCGCACCACCTCGTCGAGATGTTCGTGCTGATGGAGCGCGAACTGATCAGCGCGACGACGGATGACCTCGCCACCCTGCTGGGACGGGCGCCCCGCACGTTCGAGGAGTACGTCGTGCGGGCCGCGGCGGCGGGAGCATGGGAGATCCGGTCGGAAGGATGACGATCGGGGGAAGGGCTGGACCCCGGTGTGCTTACGCGACGGTGGCCCAGCCGCTTGCCCTTGTTTACGGAGCACGCGCGTACCCGTGCCGCACGCGCCGACGCCCCGTTCAACGACCTCGGAACCTCGCCTATCGGAAGGGCTGTGATGAGCACCGACGCCAATTCGCTGACCCCGCAGGACCTCGACTTCCTCCGGCGGCCCCTGCACGGGTTCCTGACCGTGGCCGGGGGAGCGCTGCCGCCACAGCCCCGGCCGGTCTGGTTCGAGGCCACCGCCGAGGGCACGATCCAGCTGTTCACGGCCCCGGACTCGCTCAAGGTGCGGCGCCTGCGCAGCGACCCCCGCGCCTCGATCGTCGTCGCCGCCCCCGTGGGTGAGCGCGAGCGCTGGGTGTCGGTCGCGGGCAGGACGACGGTGGAACCCGATGGAGCACACGACCTGTGTGCCCGCCTGGCCGCCCGTTACTGGGATCTCGACGATCCGGCCCGCGCCGACGATCTCGCGGGGCTTCTGGCCGTGGAGCAGGTTCGTATCGTCATCCATCCGGAGGCCGTGAGCCGTTACGCGTATTGAGCCGGTGCGATCACTGCTTCAGACCGGCCTCGACATGTGCAAGGTGCCCCGGCCCCGCCAGGCGGGGTGCGGCGGAGCCGGGGCGGTTCGGGGAGGGCCGGGCGGTTCGGGGAGGGCCGGGCGTCAGCGCGTTCCGGCCCAGTCGCGGACGGCGGTGATCACCCGCTCGACGTGGTGCGGGGACAGGTGCGGGCCCATGGGCAGGCTGAGCACCTCCTCCGCGTACCGCTCGGCGCGGGGGAGGGAACCCGGCGGATGGGCGGGTGAGGCGTAGGCGGCGGAGAGGTGGACCGGGGTCGGGTAGTGGATCAGGGTCTCGACGCCCGCCGCCGCCAGGTGGTCGCGCAGCGCGTCGCGGTGGCGGGTGCGGACGGTGAACAGGTGCCAGGCCGGTTCGGTGTCCGGGGCGACCTCGGGGAGCAGGAGGCCGGGCAGGTTGGAGAGCCCGGCCAGGTAGGCGCCGGCGACCGCCGCCCGGCGGGCGTTCCACGCGTCCAGGTGCGGGAGTTTGACGCGCAGGACGGCCGCCTGGATCTCGTCCAGACGGGAGTTGGTGGCCCGCAGCTCGTGGCGGTACTTCTCCCGGGACCCGTAGTTGCGCAGCATCCGCAGGCGGTCGGCCAGGGCCGCGTCGTCGGTGACCACGGCCCCGCCGTCGCCGAAGCCGCCCAGGTTCTTGCCGGGGTAGAAGCTGAAGGCGGTGACGGAGGAGGGGCCCGCTCCGACGCGTCGGCCGTGGTAGCGGGCGCCGTGTGCCTGGGCGGCGTCCTGGACGACGTGCAGACCGTGCCGTTCGGCCAGCCGGTGGATCGGGTCCAGGTCGGCCGGCTGGCCGTAGAGGTGGACCGGCAGGACGGCCTTGGTGCGCGGGGTGATCGCCGCTTCGATCAGGTCGGGGGCGATCGTGGGGTACCGGGGATCCGGCTCCACGGGGACGGGGGTCGCGCCGGACTCGGAGACCGCGAGCCAGGTGGCGATGAAGGTGTGGGAGGGGACGATCACCTCGTCGCCGGGGCCGATGCCCAGGCCGCGCAGGGCCAGTTCCAGCGCGTCGCAGCCGCTGTTGACGCCGACGCAGTGCCCGGCCCCGCAGTAGGCGGCGAACTCCTCCTCGAAAGCGGCGAGTTCGGGTCCCAGGAGGTAGCGGCCCGAACCGAGGACGCGCGCGGTGGCGGCGTCGATCTCCGGGCGCAGTTCCTCGTAGGCGGCGTGCAGGTCCAGGAAGGGGACCCGGTCCCGGTCCCGGTCCTCGTCCCGGTCGCGGTCGGGGGAGGACTGCCGGGGGACGGTGGCGGTCTTACGGGTCTCGTGGGGCACGTCGGTCTCGCGGGTCACGTCGGTCTCGCGGGTCACGGATGCTCTCCGGTGGGGGCGTCGGCGGGAGCCAGGACGGAGGGGGCTTCGGGGGAGGACAGCCGGGGCACGGCGGCTTCACGGGCCTCGCGGATCTCGCTGGTCACGTGGGTCGCGCGGCTCACGGGTGGTCTCCGGCGGGCGCGTCGGCGGAAGCCGGGACGGAGGGGGCTTCGGGGAAGCCCGGGACGGACGGGGTTTCAGGGGCGGCCGGGTCGTTTCCGGTGAGCGAGGCACCGGAGTCGGCCCCCGGCCCCCCGCCCCGCCCCGTCTCGTCGCCCGGTTTCTTCAACGGCTCCCACCACGCCCGGTGCTCCTGGTACCAGCGCACGGTCCGGGCCAGCCCCTGGGTGAAGGGGACCCGGGGCCGGTAGCCCAGTTCCCGTTCGATCTTGCCGCCGTCCAGGGAGTACCGCAGGTCGTGGCCCTTGCGGTCCTCGACCTGGCGGACCATGGACCAGTCGGCGCCGCAGGCGTCCAGGATCATCCCGGTCAGCTCGCGGTTGGTCAGTTCCAGCCCGCCGCCGATGTTGTACGTCTCCCCGGCCCGGCCCCGGGCCAGGACCAGCGCGATGCCCCGGCAGTGGTCGTCGGTGTGCACCCACTCGCGGACGTTGAGCCCGTCCCCGTACAGCGGCACGGGAAGGCCGTCCAGCAGGTTGGTGACGAACAGGGGCACGACCTTCTCGGGGAACTGGTACGGGCCGTAGTTGTTGCAGCAGCGGGTCACCCGGACGTCCAGCCCGTGGGTGCGGTGGTAGGCGCGGGCCAGCAGGTCGGAGGACGCCTTGGACGCCGCGTAGGGGGAGTTGGGCTCCAAGGGGTGGTCCTCGGTCCACGAGCCGGTGGCGATCGAGCCGTACACCTCGTCGGTGGAGACGTGCACCACCCGGCCGACCCGGGCGTCCAGGGCGCTCTGCAGGAGCGTCTGGGTGCCCAGCACGTTGGTCCGTACGAAGACGGCGGAGCCCTCGATCGAGCGGTCCACGTGGCTCTCGGCCGCGAAGTGCACCACGGCGTCGGTGCCCGGCAGCAGCTCGTCCAGCAGTTCCGCGTCACCGATGTCGCCCTGGACGAAGGACAGCCGGGGGTCGTCGGACACCGCTTCGAGGTTGGCGAGGTTGCCCGCGTAGGTGAGTTTGTCCAGGACGGTCAGCCGGTCCACGGGGAGGTCCGGGTACGTTCCGGCGAGCAGTTGCCGTACGAAGTGCGAGCCGATGAAGCCCGCACCCCCGGTCACCAGAAACCGCACGGCCGTCTCCTGTTCCGCCGGGGGGCCGGGCGCGTCATCGTGCCCCCTGGCTCGCGAGTTCCATCAGATATGTTCCGTAGCCGGCGTGGGTGCTCTCCCGGCCCAGCCGGTGGCACGCCTCGGCGTCGATGAAGCCCATGCGGAAGGCGATCTCCTCCAGACAGGCGATCCACACGCCTTGCCGCTGCTCCAGGGCCTGCACGTACTGGCTGGCCTGGAGCAGCGCGTCGTGGGTGCCGGTGTCCAGCCAGGCGAAGCCGCGGCCCAGGTCGACCAGGCGGGCCTTGCCCTGAGCCAGGTAGTGCCGGTTGACGTCGGTGATCTCCAGCTCCCCGCGGGCGGAGGGCCGGAGGTTCTTGGCGATGTCGATCACGTCGTTGTCGTACAGGTACAGCCCGGTGATGGCGAGGTTGGAGCGCGGCGCGCTCGGTTTCTCCTCCAGCGCGACCAGCCGCCCGGAGGCGTCCACCTCGCCGACGCCGTACCGCTCCGGGTCCTTGACGGAGTACCCGAACAGCACACAGCCGTCGACGTGCGCGGTGTGCTCGCGCAGCAGCCCGTACAGCCCGGAACCGTGGAAGACGTTGTCCCCCAATATCAGGGCGCAGGTGTCGTCGCCGATGTGGTCGGCGCCGATGACGAAGGCTTCCGCTATTCCGCGGGGAGCCGGCTGCACCGCGTAGGTGAGGTCCAGACCGAGGCGGCTTCCGTCGCCCAGCAGGGCCTGGAAAAGACCGACGTGCTGCGGGGTGGAGATGATTTGGATTTCCCGGATGCCGGCGATCATCAATACCGACAGGGGATAGTAGATCATGGGTTTGTTGTAGACCGGCAGAATCTGTTTGGAAACCACCGATGTGACCGGATGCAATCTCGTGCCGCTACCGCCTGCGAGGACGATTCCTTTCACCCGGAAAAGATACCGACCGGGCCGCCTCAATAGCGCGGAGGACGCGGAGGTTAGGGGTTTCTAGGGGAGGGTTAGGGGTGCGCTTTCGCCCGGTGTTGCGCCGTTCGACGGCCGGACGCGGCACCGGTGCCGGGACAAAGGAAAACGGCCCGGCGGCGAGGCCGGGCCGTTTCACGGTGAGGGTGTGCGGACGAAGGAGAGTGGCGGCCGGGTGGCCGTCAGCGCAGGAAACCGCGGAAGTCCCCCCAGCCGGCGGCGGTGTCGGCCTCCAGCTGGTTCAGGCGGGCGGTGACCACCTGGTCGAACCCGTCGAGGAAGTACTCGTTGCCGGGCGCGGGCGGCACCTGCCCGCCCTCGCGGACGAAGCGGTCCACGACCTCGGTCAGGGATCCGCCCGGCGCTACCCGTCCCGCGATATAACGGTGCGCGTCCTCCAGGTCGGGGAACCCCGCCTCGCGGTACAGGTACACATCGCCCAGCAGGTCCACCTGGACGGAGATCTGGGGGTGCGCCGTGGGGCGCATCGTCTCCGGGCGGATGCGCAGCAGTTCGGCGTCCGCGCCCAGCCGCAGGCTCTGCAGGGCGTAGCCGTAGTCCACATCCAGCGCCGGAGTGCGCTCCCGCACCTTCTCCTCGAAGGCGGCCAGCGCGTCCTGGAGCTCGGCGCGCTCGGCCTCCGGCAGCCGGCCGTCCTCCCGGCCGCTGTAGTCCTCGCGCACGTTCAGGAAGTCCACCGGCCGGCCCGGCGCCGCCGCGTCCAGCTCGGCGATGAAGTCGACCAGGTCCAGCAGCCGGTGCGCGCGGCCCGGCAGCACGATGTAGCTCAGGCCCAGCCGCACCGGGGCGCCGCGCCCGGCGCGCAGCTCCTGGAAGCGCAGCAGGTTGGCCTTGACGCGGCCGAAGGCGGCCCGCTTGCCGGTGGTGTGCTCGTACTCCTCGTCGCTGAGCCCGTACAGGGAGGTGCGCACGGCGTGCAGGTCCCACAGCCCCGGCTGCCGGGCCAGGGTCTGCTCCGTCAGGGCGAAGGAGTTGGTGTAGACGGTGGGGCGCAGGCCGCGGCCGGCGGCGCGGGCCACGAGGGTGCCCAGCCCGGGGTTGGTCAGCGGCTCCAGCCCGCCGGAGAAGTACATGGCGTACGGGTTGCCGTCGGGTATCTCGTCGATCACCGAGGCGAACATCTCGTTGCCCGCGCCCAGCGCCGAGGGGTCGTACCGGGCGCCCGTCACCCGGACGCAGAAGTGGCAGCGGAACATGCAGGTCGGCCCCGGATACAGGCCCACGATGTGCGGGAACGCCGGCTTGCGGTCCAGGACGGTGTCGTAGAGGCCCTGCCGCTCCAGGGGGAGGAGGGTGTTCTGCCAGTACTTGCCGGCCGGGCCCTGCTCGACGGCGGTCCGCAGGTCGGGCACCGTGCGGAAGAGGGTCAGCAGGCGGCGGAAGGCGTCCTCCCCGACGCCCAGCCGCGCGCGGGTCTCCTCCAGGGGCGTGAAGGGGCTGTTGCCGTAGTGCGCGGCGAGCGCGACCAGGTGGCGGGAGAGGCCGGGCGCCTCGTCGGCGCCGGCCCGGCCCTCGGCGGTCAGCCGGTCGCCCACGGCCTGGGCCGCCGCGGACAGGTCGGCGCCCGGCAGCGCGCAGCGGGCGACCGGCCCGGCGGGGAGGGGGGATCGCGTGGTCATGCGTGGGGTCCAATCGACGGCGTCAAAGGGGTGGGTACGGGCATCTGGGCGGCGGCGGCGCGGGCGGCGGCGGTCACCGCGTGGCCCTCGGTCACGGCGAGCCGTATGACGTCGCAGATCCGCTCGACGTCCTCGGTGGTCACCGAGGTGCCGGTGGGCAGGGACAGCACCCGCTCGGCGAGCCGCTCGGTGTGCGGCAGCGCGGCGCCCGGCCGGTCGCGGTAGGGCGCCAGCTGGTGGCAGGCGGGCGAGAAGTAGGGGCGGGTGCGGATGTTCTCGGCGCTCAGGACGTCCATGAGCAGGTCCCGGTGGATGCCGGTGACCGCCGCGTCCACCTCCACGATCACGTACTGGTAGTTGTTGCGCTCGTGGCGATCGAAGTCGACCACTTGGACGCCCGGCAGGTCCGCGAGGCAGGCCCGGTACCGGGTGTGGTTGTCGCGGTTGTGCAGGACGGTCGCCTCGAAGGTGTCCAGCGAGGTCAGCCCCATGGCCGCGGCGGCCTCGCTCATCTTGGCGTTGGTGCCGCCCGCCGCGGCGGCGGGGTCGTCGGACAGCCCGATCCCGAAGTTCTGCAGGGCGCGCAGCCGGTGCGCCAGCGTGTCGTCGTCGGTGACCACCGCCCCGCCCTCGAAGGCGTGCGCCACCTTCGTCGCGTGGAAACTGAACACCTCCGCCCGGCCGAACCCGCCGACGGGCCGCCCGCCCGCCGTGCAGCCGATCGCGTGCGCGGCGTCGTAGAACAGCGGCAGGCCCAGGTCCGCCGCGACCCGCTCCAACTCGTCCACCGGGCACGGGCGCCCCCACAGGTGCACCCCCAAGATCGCCGAGGTGCGGGGCGTGACGGCGGCGGGCACCAGGGCCGGATCGAGGTTGCCGGTCCGGGGATCGACGTCCACGAAGACCGGCTCCAGACCCAGCCAGTGCATCGCGTGCGCGGTGGCCGCGAACGTCATGGATGGCATAACGACCTCGCCGGTCAGCCCGATGGCCCGGGCCAGTATCTGGAGGCCGGCGGTGCCGTTGCAGGTCGCCACGCAGTGGCGGACGCCCGCCAGCCGGGCGACCCGCTCCTCGAACTCGCGGACCAGCGGGCCGCCGTTGGACAGCCACTGGCTGTCCAGGGCCTGGTTGAGCCGGTCGAAGAACTTCGACCGGATGACGGCACTGGGCCGGCCCACCTGCACGGGCCGCGCGAACGCGCGGTCCCCGCCGAAGAGGGCGAGGTCCGTTCTGCCGTGTTTCATGGCGTCCCTCCGGAACTTTCGCCGCGGGATATGCGGGATATCCCGCTACGGGCGCGGGCGTGCCCGGCCGGTGAACTCCCGGTCGGGCGTCTGATGGACTGCTGGAACTTCGCTGCGGGAAGAGGGCCTCCGCGCCGTGGCGCCGGACAATCCTTCGGCAACTTCACGGTGGCTCCGACGGCCCGAGGAACTCGTGCGCGTCCTCGTCGGGTGTCGCGTAAGGAATTGTGCTCGCGATCGTGTCCGTACGCAATGGCCCCCACCCCGCAGGGTAATTGCTGCGCACGCGCACCTACTAGGTTACGGTGAGCCGCATTTGGGAAACCAAGGAGGTGCGAAACGGTGCAGACACCGTCGACGGCGCGGAAAGAACGGCCGGATATTGTCGACCTGCGGGAACTCGGACCGGATTTCCACGGCAATCCGCATCCCGTGTACGCGCGGATGCGCGCCGAGGGGCCCGTCCACCGCGTCCGCACGACCGACGGCGAGGACGTGTGGCTGGTCGTCGGCTACGACCAGGCCCGCGCGGTGCTCAACGACCCCCGCTTCAGCAAGGACTGGAGCCGGTCCGCGTCCCCCGACCTGCGGCCGAGCGGCAAGGCCGCCCTGGTCAGTGCCAACATGCTGGAGTCCGACCCGCCGCGCCACACCCGGCTGCGCAAGCTCGTCGCCCGCGAGTTCACCACCCGCCGGGTCGAGGCGCTGCGCCCCCGCGTGCGAGAGATCACCGAGGACCTGCTCGACGCGATGCTCGCCGCCCCCGACGGCCGCGCCGACCTGGTGGCCGACCTGGCCTTCCCGCTGCCGATCACGGTCATCTGCGAACTGCTCGGCGTGCCCGTCGAGGACCGTGCCACCTTCCGGGCCTGGACCGACAAGTTCGTCATGCCGGACAGCCCCCAGGAGGCACAGCAGGCCGTGGAGGACATGGCCGGCTACATCGAGAAACTCGTCGCGGACAAACGGGCCCGCCCCGGCGACGACCTGCTGAGCGCGCTGACCCGCACCGCCGCCGACGACGGCGAACGGCTGGCCGAGGACGAGCTGATCGCCATGGCGTACGTCCTGCTGATCGCCGGACACGAGACGACGGTCAACCTCATCACCAACGGCATGTACGCGCTGCTCACCCACCCCGACCAACTGGCCCTGCTGCGGGCCGACATGTCACTCCTGGACAACGCCGTGGAGGAGATGCTCCGGTACGAGGGACCGGTGGAGGCCGCGACCTACCGGTTCCCCCTCGAACCCGTCACCCTCGGCGACACCGTCCTCCCCGCCGGCGCCAGCGTGCTCGTCGTGCTCGCCGACGCGCACCGCGACCCGAGCCGCTTCCCGGACCCGGACCGCTTCGACATCCGCCGACCCACCGGCGGACACCTCGCCTTCGGGCACGGCATCCACTTCTGTATCGGCGCGCCGCTGGCCCGCATGGAGGCGCGGATCGCGATCCGGCGGCTTCTGGAGCGGTGTCCGCGGCTGGGGCTGGTGGATGACCCGGGGACGCTGCGGTGGTTCCCGAACATGATGATCCGGGGGGTGCGGGAGCTTTGGGTGGGGTGGGGGTGAGAGGGGGCGGGCCGGTGATACCGGCCCGCCCCGTCCCCGCGCTTCGGGACGCGACGCGGGGAGGGGCGGGCCGGCGGTCCGGTGGTGCCGTGCTTGGGCGGGGCCGGTCCGTCCTCCCTGCGCTCGGAGTGTGTGTCTCGGGGCGCGTGTCGCAGAGTGTGCGTCTCGGTGCGGTGTCGCAGGGCGTGCGTCTCGGGGCGCGCCCCTCAGGACGCGCCCCTCAAGACGCCCGCCTCAGCCCGTCACGCGGACCGTCGCCGTCCCTCGCAGATCCGCCGACGATGACCCCACCTGCACCGTGCGCTCGCCCGTACCCGTCCGCCAGGCGTGCGAGGCGGTGTCCCAGTACTGGAGCTGGCGGGCGTCCACCGTGACGGTCACCCGCTTGCTCTCGCCCGGGGCCAGCTTCACCTTGGTGTACCCGGCCAGCTTCTTCTTGGCCTGCGGTGCCGACACGTCCGGGCTGGCCCCCAGATAGACCTGGACGACCTCGTGGCCGGCGCGCTTGCCGGTGTTGGTGACCGTGGCACGCACCGTCAGCCCGCCGTCGGCGGCCCGTTCGGCGCTCACGTCGCCGTAGCCGAAGGTCGTGTACGACAGGCCGTGCCCGAACGGGAACAGCGGGCGCTCACCCTGCTGGTCGTACCACCGGTAGCCGACGTAAATGCCCTCGGAGTAGTCCTGCTGGTTGTCCACGCCCGGGTACCGCTTCGGGTCACCGGCGACGGCATGCTGGTCCTCCCGGGCCGGGAAGGACTGGGTGAGCTTGCCGCCGGGGTTCGCGTCCCCGTACAGCAGCGCGGTCGTCGCCTCGGCACCGGCCTGGCCCGGGTACCACATGTCCAGGACGGCGGCGGTGTCCGCGAGCCACGGCATGAGGACCGACGCGCCGGTGTTGAGCACCACGACCGTGCGGGGGTTGGCCTTGGCCACCGCGGAGATCAGCTTGTCCTGCGTGCCCGGCAGCGACAGGGAGGTGCGGTCGAAGCCCTCGGCGCCGTCGTCGTACGCGAACACGATCGCGGTCCGCGCGCTCTTCGCGGCCTCCACCGCGCGCTGGATGTTCGCCTCGGCGGCCTGCGGGGTGACCCAGCCCAGGTCCACCGAGAGCGGGGTGCCCTGCATGGCGAAGCCCGTCATCGTCACCTTGTGGGTGCCCTTGGTGAGGGTGAGCAGCGGACTGCTGATGTCGCCGTACACCTCACCGGCCTCGATGACGGTCCCGTCCACCGTGAGGGTCGCGTACCCGCCGGTGGCGCGCACGGCGATCCGGTACGCGCCGTCGGCCGGGACGGTCAGCGTGCCGTCGTAGAGCGTGCCGGTCTGGCCGGCCTCCAACTGCTTGCCGTTGGTGAACGCCGGGCTCAGCGCGGTGGCCGGGATGGGGCTGCCGAACCGGTCCTCGCCGATCTCGTACGTCACCTGGGCGTCCTTGCCCGCCCGGGCGCGCAGGGTGTCCAGCGGGGCCGCCGCCGCGTCCGGCCGCACGTGGGCGCTGCCCAGGCCGGTGACCTTGGGCGTGGTGGCCGTCGGGCCGATCACCGCGATGCTGCGGCCGGCCTCGCCGGTCAGCGGCAGCGCGGCGTTCTCGTTGCGCAGCAGCACCGCGCCGCCCTCGGCGATCTCCTTCGACGCGGCCTGGGCGCCCGCCCGGTCCCGTTCGGGCCGGGGCGGCGGGGTGGTGCCGACGAGCCCGAAGCGGACCATCTGCCCGACGATGCGCGCCACCGACCGGTCCAGCGTGGCCTGCGGAATCCGCCCCTCCTGGACGGCCTTCTTCAGGGCCTGGCCGAAGTACTTCGCGTCCGGCTCCGGGTCGCCCGGCGCGGGGTCGCCGACCAGGTCGAGGCCCATCTCCTGGTCCAGGCCCTTGGTGATGGCGTCCGTGCTGTGGGTGGCCTGCCAGTCGGACATCACCCAGCCCTTGAAGCCCCACTGCTCGCGCAGCACGGTGTTCAGCAGGTCCTCGTTGCCGCAGGACGGCTTGCCGTTGAGGCCGTTGTACGCGCACATGAACGACGTGGCCCCGGCCTTCACCGAGGCCTCGAACGCCGGGAACTCGATCTCCTGGAGCGTCTGCTCGTCGACGTTCGCGTTGACGGTGAAGCGGTTGTCCTCCTGGTTGTTGGCCGCGAAGTGCTTCGCCGTCGTCATCAGGCCCTGGCTCTGGATGCCCTTGATCTGGGCCGCGGCGATGCGCGAGGAGACCAGCGGGTCCTCGCCGAAGGTCTCGAAGTTCCGCCCGCCGTGCGGGACCCGGATGTTGTTGACCATCGGGCCGAGCACCATGTCCTGGTTGAGCGCGCGGCCGTCCCGGCCCATCACCTCGCCGTACTTGCGGGCCAGGTCGTCGTCGAAGGAGGCGGCCAGGCCGATGGGGGCGGGCAGCGCGGTGGCCGTCTTTCCGACCAGGCGGATGCCCTCCGGTCCGTCGGCGGAACGCAGCGGGGGTATGCCCAGGCGCTTGACGCCGGGCAGGTAGCCGACGCCCTGCCGGTCCGGGTCCAGGCCCCAGTGGACGAAGGAGATCTTCTCGTCCAGCGTCATCCGTGCCACGAGCCGCTGGGCCTCCCGTGCCCAGCTCGCCTGCTCCTCCTCAGGGGTGGCGGTCTTGACCGCTGAGTCCGACGCGGGCGGCGCGGCGTGCGCCACGGTGCCCCCGAGCAGCAGGCTCGCGGCGGCGGCCAGCACCAGCGGCCGGAACGTCCGGCCGCGGCGGGAGAGGGAGGGGAAGGCGTACGGGGTTCTGCCGCGGGTGGTTCGGGTTGTGCGTTTCATGCGGGGGTTCCTCGTTTCGTTGTTCCGTTGTTCCGTTGGTTGTGCGGTGGGTGTTTTTCAGGGGAGAGGTGGTTTGTGGGGGCGGGGTGGTGGCTCCCGTCGGGAGCGGTGCGGCGCCGTGCCCGCCCGAGGCCGTGGGCGGCATCCGGGCCCTTCCGGGCGGGTGTCCGGATTGTCTCCGTGCGGTGGCTCGCTCGCCTCCGTGTGATCCGGGGTCGTCTCCGTACGCCTTCGGCGGGAGGGGGTGTGGGGCGGGCGCCCGGTGTGTTTGGGGTCGGGGCCGCCCCGGGGTACCTCCTCGCGGCAGTTGCGCGTAACCGACGCGCGGTAGGTCACCCGCCGCCCCG